>JAGNDY010000041.1 GCA_018003655.1 Candidatus Nanopelagicales bacterium | reverse complement strand
CTGACATTGGCCATCGCGCTCACCGGGGCGGGAGCGGTCGCATTGACCGCGATCGCACGGGTCGCCGTGCCAGCGAGGATCTACTGATGAGCATGAACAACACGTCGCACGCCATGGTGACAGCTCCATCCGGAGTCTCCCGTCTGACTGGCTGGGGAGCCAACTGGCACACCCATGTCAGTGCCTTAGGGGAGTTGCCTGATTGGGGCTCGACCCGGCGAGGACACGTCAATGGATTGGTCGCCGCGCTCGACGAGGCTGGACTCCGTGGACGTGGCGGCGGCTGGTTTCCAACCGCGGTCAAAATGCGGGCAGTGGCCGACTCGGCGGCGACGCGACGCAAAGTTCCCGTGGTGATCGGTAACGGGATGGAGGGTGAACCGGCCAGCGGTAAGGACGCCGTACTGCTGGCCAGCGCACCCCACTTGGTAATCGATGGTCTGGTCCTTGCCGCTCAGGCGATCGGCGCTCGCGATGCCTACGTCGCCGTGCACCGGGGCAGCCCGGCCAGCGATGTGGTCGCAGCTGCGATCGCCCTGCGGTCCGCTGGTTCCCAGCGCGGAGTCACCGTCCAACTCATTGCGCTCCCTCACCGGTACGTCGCCAGCGAAGAGAGTGCTCTGGCCCGAGGGGTCGGCGGACAACTCGCAGTACCGGTATTCGGGAAGCGCCCGTTCGACGCTGGCACGAGTGGAAAGCCCACACTGGTGTCGAACGTCGAGACGCTGGCCAACATTGCGCTCATCGCTCGGTTCGGTCCTGGCTGGTATCGCCGACAAGGTTCGGCAGCAGCGCCCGGGACGGCCCTGGTGACAGTCGCTGGCGCGGTCGCGAACCCGGGGGTCCTGGAGGTGGCCCTCGGAACGCCGGTAGCCGACATTTTGGCCAGTTGCGGCGCAGTGACTGCGCCAATCCAGGCATTCCTCACCGGTGGTTACGGCGGTGCCTGGGTCGGAACGGAGATGGCCGACTTGGAGTGGACGCCCGAGACTGTGTCCGCCGTGGGTGGGGTGGTTGGTGCCGGCATCCTGACGGTCTTGTCGGAGCAAACGTGCGGAATCCGCGAGACCGCCAGGGTCGTGCGCTGGATGGCTGGCGAAAGCGCGGGACAGTGTGGACCCTGCAGATTTGGCCTCAGCGCAATTGCCGATGACTTTCAACAACTATCGAATGGGCAAGCGAGCAATGCTGACTTCTCCAGACTCGCGGGCCGACTCGGAATGGTCGAGGGTCGGGGTGCGTGCAAGCACCCCGATGGCGTTGTGCGGTTCGCGCGATCGGCGTTGACGGTTTTCAACGATGACCTGGCGGCCCACCTTCGGGGCCATTGCCTCCATCACGCATCGAAGCCTGTGTTGCCAGTCCCGGCGGCAGCACCGATACCCGCGCCATTGCCTGGAGGGGAATGGAAATGAAGATGACAGTTGATCCCACCCGCTGCGCCGGATACGGACTGTGCCATGAACTGCTACCGGAACTCATCGACCTCGACGAGTGGGGGTACCCGGTCTTTCGGGAAGCTGAGCGAATCCGCACCGAAACGGACGTTCCGCACGATCTTCGTAAACATGCCAAGACCGCGACCGTGAACTGCCCGCGTCTGGCGCTGTTGCTGGAGAAGTAGCAGCCGCTAGTTGGGCGCCGCACTCAGCTCGTATCTGCTGAAGAACTGCCACATCAAGTCGTTCGCGTTAACGTCCTGAGTTGTCTTGCCGAGGAACGACTCGGTGAAGCCGGCGACGGTTGGATCCGTCCCCGGCCACGTGTGTCCGCCGCCGGTGACTTTGTAGAAGTCGACGTCGGCGTCCTGTGAACAACCGGTCCAGCTGAACTCCGTCACTTCGCCGATCCGTTGGTCCGTGCTGTCGGGACTGCACTTGTTGTGCTTCGCCCACGCCGCCATGTTCTGTGCAGCGGGTTCAACCTGCCGCGTGATGGGGGATCCACTGCTGTTCACCTTGCCGCCAGCGAATGGAACGATTGGGTCGGCGGTGCCGTGGAAGTAGATGATTGGGGCTGGAGCGGATCCGTTGCATGACGATCGATAGAAGCTGGCGCCGACGCCTCCGAACGCCGCGAACTGACGGTTCGGAACGCACGCCAAAACGAAAGTCATAGCTGATCCAAGGGACAGTCCGGACGCGTACGTGCGTTGTCGATTCACGCAGTACGACGACGACAGCCTGTCCAGAATCGCGCTGACGAATCGGGTGTCTGCGGTGGCTTGGCCCGGCGTGTTCGGCAAGGCCCATTCTCCGGCTGTGGCGTTGGGTGCCACCAGGACGTAGCCTTCCTTATTCGACTGCTGCTCAAGACCGGTCAGGGCCAGTTGCGCCTGGGCCGAGGATCCCCGACCATGGAAAGTCATGACGATGGGAAGCGGCTTGCGTCCGTCGTAGCCGCTGGGAATGCTTTGCACATAGGTGCGGGGTTTGCCGCCAATCGTGATGGTCTGATCCGTCGTGCCGGGGTTCGCTGGCTTCTGCGGATCGCAGGCGGTGGGGCTTGCCGACGAGTCGGCCTCCCCGGTGTTGGCGGTGGAGCAGGCGGTGAGCACCAGTGAGCCGACGATCATTGCCATCAGGCCAACGGTGATGTGGCGGCGACGTCGAGCGAATTGATACATTCCTGCACTCTGTCAGAGGGGGTCACGGTGGTATCCGATGGGGAGCATGGCGAGGTTTGGCGTAAGACTCGAGCCGGTGTTCCGGCGGAGTACTTCACCGCCGAGGCGGCTGGACTGCGTTGGCTGGCCGTCGCCGATGGTGCGCCGGTGCCATGCGTGCGTGAGGTGACCACCGAAAGCATCTGCGTTGATCGAGTCCCGGATAACAGCCCGACCGTCGCTGCGGCTGCGCGGTTTGGAGCAGATCTCGCTCGGACTCATCGGGCGGGTGCGAAGACCTTCGGCGCACCGCCGCCACATGCGCCTGGCAGCGGGTGGATCGCGGACCTGCCGATGGCCTACGGCGACTACGGATCCTTTGGCCCGATGTACGCGCAATTGCGGGTTGCGCCGTATCTGTCGCTTGCGGTTGCCCGAGGGCACCTCGATGCGGCCGATTGCGCCGTCTTCGATGAACTCAACGATCGGCTTTCCCGTGACGATCCAACCGTTTGTGGGCCGCCGGCCCGGCCGGCTCGCCTGCACGGCGATCTCTGGACGGGGAACCTACTCTGGGCGCCGGACGGCTCGGGCGAGCTACGTGGATGGCTGATCGATCCAGCTGCCCACGGTGGCCACCCGGAAACTGATCTGGCGATGCTCGCCCTCTTTGATGCGCCCCACCTCGACCAGATACTGGCCGGATACCAATCCGTCACTCCGCTGGCGCCCGGCTGGCGCGCCAGGGTTGCGCTGCATCAGGTGTATCCGTTGCTCGTCCACGCGGTGCTCTTTGGCGGGGGCTACGGCGACAGCGCCGTGCAGGCCGCCCGTCGTGCGCTTCGCGCGAGCAGTCCGCGATGACGACCCGCGGTTTTTCCCGTCCAATGCAGAGGAACCCCCTGCGAACAGGGGGTTCCTCTTTCCGTGGAGCCAAGGGGATTCGAACCCCTGACCCCTTGCCTGCCAGGCAAGTGCTCTACCAGCTGAGCTATGGCCCCGGAAGTCCGCCATCGGTATCTGCGGCCCGCCGAGTCTAGCCCAACCGCCCGGACCGCGCGCGAGTGCGTAGGGTGCCTCGGGTGAGCAGGAATGTGTTGGTGATTGGTGATTCGTTGACCTATCACGGGCCGGATCGACCGCACGTTCTCACCGACGAGCGGCTGTGGCCGAACATCATGGCCGGGGCCCTAGGAAGCGATGTCAACGTGGACCTCGTCGCCCGGCTCGGGTGGACGGCGCGCGATGCGTGGTGGGCCGTGACCAAGGATCCGCGGGTCTGGGGTGAAGTGTTGCCGGGCGCCGATGCGCTCGTGTTGGCGGTCGGCGGGATGGACCATCTTCCGGCAGCGATACCCACGTATCTGCGTGATGGCATCCCGTACATCCGCCCAGCGAAGGCTCGACGGCAGGTGCGAGATCTCTATCGGCGGGTGTCGCCATCAGTGATTCGGGCCAGCCGTGGACGACTCCGCCAATTGCCCCAGCAGGCGACAGACCATTACCTGGCACGCATCACCTCGGTTGTCCGACACTTCACAGCCGACATCCCGGTGGTGGTGCAGACTCCGCCGCCATACCGGAGCCCGGCGTATCCGTCCCTGGCCCACCATGAGTCTGCCGTTATCGCGGCGGACAGGTGGGCCGACCGCAATGATTGCCAGTGCGTGACGATGGACGACTTGGTTCTTCCGTCGCTGTTGGACGGAACGGCCAACCCGGACGGGATTCACTTCTCCTGGCTCACCCACCGGCTCGTCGGGGCTGCTACCGCCGATGCGTTGCGAACGGCGGGGTTTGGGGCCGAGGAGGCGTCGGCTGCCGAGTCGCTAGCCTTGTCCGGTGACTGAAAGTACTGCGACAACGCCAGATTCCCGTGCATCAGTGGAATCAGACGACTACGACCCGGTCTCGATCCAGCAACGATGGCTTCCCGTCTGGGACGAGGAGGCACCGTTCCGATCCGGCAATCCCGACGACGATCGGCCAAAGAAGTACGTGCTGGACATGTTTCCCTACCCGTCGGGCGACCTCCACATGGGTCATGCGGAGGCGTACGCGCTCGGGGACGTGATCGCCCGGTACTGGGTTCAGCGTGGGTACAACGTCATGCATCCAATCGGCTGGGATGCATTTGGACTACCCGCCGAGAATGCCGCGATTAAGCATGGCGAAGATCCGGCCAAGTGGACCTACGACAACATCGCCACCCAGAAGGCGTCGATGCGCCGCTACGCCTGCTCGTTTGACTGGGATCGGGTACTCAACACCTGCGACCCGCAGTACTACCACTGGAACCAGTGGCTCTTCCTGCAGCTTTACGACCGTGGACTGGCCTACCGCAAGGACAGTGCGGTCAATTGGTGTCCCACTGATCAGACGGTGTTGGCCAATGAGCAGGTCGTCGGCGGGCGTTGCGAGCGCTGCGATTCCTTGGTCACCAAGAAGAAGCTGAACCAGTGGTACCTGCGCATCACCGACTACGCCGATCGTCTGCTCGATGACATGAGCCAGTTGGAAGGCAACTGGCCCGAGAAAGTCCTGCTCATGCAGCGCAACTGGATTGGTCGCTCGACCGGCGCCAACGTTGTGTTCCAGATCGAGGGACGCGAGGAGCCGGTCACCGTCTACACAACTCGCCCGGACACGCTGTACGGCGCGACGTTCTTTGTGGTTGCCGCTGATTCCGAACTCGCCGCCGAGCTCGCGGCGGGTGGCCCGGCCGAAACCGAGTTCGACGACTATCTGGCTGAAGTCAAGAAGGTCACCGACATCGATCGACTGGCGACTGATCGACCCAAGACTGGTGTCTTCTTGCACCGATACGCGATCAACCCGGTCAACGGCGAGCGCCTGCCGGTCTACGCCTCCGACTACGTGCTGGCCGACTACGGCACCGGCGCGGTCATGGCGGTACCCGCACACGATCAGCGCGACCTCGAGTTTGCGCGCACGTTCGATCTGCCGGTTCGCGTCGTCGTTGAGTCAGACGGCGACCCTGCGAGTACCGGCGAGGCCACGGCTGACGATGGCTTGCACATCAATTCGGGCTCGCTCGACGGTCTCGGTAAGACCGAGGCGATTGATGTGATTACTGCACAGTTGACTGAGGAGGGCCGAGGCCACGCCGCGGTGAACTACCGCCTGCGCGACTGGCTGATCTCCCGCCAGCGCTACTGGGGGACCCCGATCCCGATCATCCACTGTGGTTCCTGTGGCGAGGTTCCCGTGCCGCTGGACCAGTTGCCGGTGACGCTCCCACCAGCGTCCGAACTCGACCTGTCGCCCAAGGGGACATCGCCGTTGGGTGCGGCGGAGGATTGGGTCAACGTCGACTGCCCGGCCTGCAACGGGCCAGCTCGTCGCGATGCCGACACCATGGACACCTTCTTCGATTCATCGTGGTACTTCCTGCGTTTCCTCGATCCACACGACGAGCACGTGGCATTCGATCCTGCTGAGGCAGCCAAGTGGCTGCCGGTCGACCAATACGTCGGTGGCGTCACGCACGCGATCCTGCACCTGCTCTACGCACGCTTCTTCACCAAGGTGCTCCACGACATGGATCTGCTGACCGTCACAGAACCGTTCGATCGCCTGCTGAATCAGGGCATGGTGCAGATGGACGGGTCAGCAATGAGCAAGTCTCGTGGCAACCTGGTGCGGCTGTCCGACGAGCTCAACGAACACGGCGTCGACGCGGTTCGCCTGACCATGGTCTTCGCCGGTCCACCCGAAGACGACATTGACTGGGCAGACGTCTCGCCGGCGGGAGCCAAGAAGTTCCTGGCGCGCGCCTGGCGGTTGGCCGCCGACGTCACCTCCGATCCAGGATCTGACCCCACCACCGGTGACCTCGCGCTGCGAAAAGTCACTCACCGAATGATGCACGAGGCCCAGCGCGCAGTGGAGGTTCATCGCTTCAACGTTGCGGTGGCCAAGACAATGGAGTTAGTCAACGCCATCCGCAAAGCCATCGACTCCGGTTGTGGACCCGCCGATCCCGCTGTTCGCGAAGGTGTTGAGGCGGTCGCGATCATGCTGTCGCTCGTCGCTCCGTACACCGCCGAAGACATGTGGGATCGGCTTGGACACTTGCCGTGTGTGGCGTTAGCCGGTTGGCCGGCGGTTGATCAGGACTTACTGGTGGAGGACTCCGTGGTCTGCGTCGTGCAGATATCGGGAAAGGTGCGGGCTCGCTTGGACGTCCCGCCAGATATCTCCGATGGTGAACTCGAGACGCTGGCGCTTGGTAGCGAAGCGGTGGTCAAGGCTCTGGCTGGTCGCGAACCTCGCAGAGTGATCGTTCGGGCTCCGAAATTAGTCAACGTCGTGCCCGCTTAGCTAGCCTGGCGACCATGAGCCCTCGTGTTGCTGTTGTCACCGATTCAACCTCCTACCTGCCAACCCAGGTGGCGCTCGACCACCACATCCGCAAGGTTCCGGTCCAGGTGATTGTCAGTGGCCGGGCCTACAGCGAAGGCGTCGACATCACGACCGCCGAGGTGGCCGAGGCTCTGCGCGACTGGCAAGTCGTCAGTACTTCTCGCCCGTCACCGGCGGATTTCCTTAAGGCATGGGGACAGGCGGTCGAGGGCGGGGCCGACGCCGTGGTGAGTGCGCACCTGTCCAGCGATCTGTCAGGCACGTTCGAGACCGCTCTGCTAGCCGCGCAGGAAGCGCCGATGCCGGTCGAGGTGGTCGACTCCCGAACCCTGTCGATGGCCTTGGGGTTCGCCTGCATCACCGGAGCTGAGTTGGCTGAACAAGGTGCCGACATGGAAGCAGTCGCCGAGGCGATCACATCGCGAGCGGTTGCTTCAGACGTCCTCTTCTACGTTGATACGTTGGAGTATCTGCGCCGTGGCGGACGCATGGGCAAAGCCGCAGCCGCCTTCGGCACAGCCTTACGTGTGAAGCCGATCCTGCACGTCGAGGACGGCCGCGTCGCAATGCTGGAGAAGGCCCGGACGACGGGAAGGGCATTGAACCGACTGGCGGAGCTGGCCATTGAACTCATCGAGCGGGCGGACCACGGCGTTGACGTTGCGGTGCAGCACATCGATGCGGTGGACAAGGCCGAACAGTTGGCGGCGACGATCTCCGAGCGGGTCCCGGATCTCGACATCGTGCCTATCGAGATCGGCGCGGTGGTTGGTGCTCATGTGGGTCCCGGCATGGTGTCAGTCGCGGTGGTGCCAAGAATCGCGCGAGCGTGACTGGTTTCTCCCTGTGGTGGCTGCCGGTCGCGGCCATCGGGGGCTACTTCATCGGCGCGATCAATCCCGCGTCGATCATTGCCCGAGCGCGTGGGATCGATCTTCACCAACTAGGTTCCGGCAATCCTGGTGCGACAAACGCCGGTCGGGTCATGGGCCGCAAGACCGGTGCGCTTGTTCTCTTGCTGGACCTGCTCAAGGGTGTCGTGGCGGTGCTGCTCTTCACTTGGCTGGTCACGCCGGAACTGGGTGCCTTCGCCGGCTTCATGTCGATCCTTGGTCATATGACCTCGCCGTTCCTGAAGGGCAAGGGGGGCAAGGGCGTCGCGACCACCATTGGCGTCCTCTTGGCGGCCGAACCGATCTGGCTCGTTCCGGTCTTGGTGGTTTTCGCCGTGGTATTCGTGATCGTGCGGCGTACCGGGATCGCCAGTGTCGCTGCTGCGCTGGCGTTGATCGTCACTGCCATCCTCGACCGCAACGACTCGGAGATGACGGTCATCGGGGTCTTGATCGGTCTACTTGTGATCATCCGGCACGGTCGCAATATTCGCGAGGCTTGGCAGCGGCTGCGTAGCCCGACAGTGCAGACCCCGGTGCCTGGACCCGACGGTGGCAATCCACAGAATAGTTAGCTGCCCGGCTTCTCCACTGCGCGCCGTTGGCTGACCGCAGCGGCACCTACTCCTGCCTACGTTGGCAGTCATGAGCGAGCCGTTCCACGCAGACTTCGACCCACCCTCGCTGATCGAACGTGCTCGGATCCTGTGGGAATTTCGGGCCGCACGACTGGCAGTTGCCGTGATGGCCGGTGTTGTCGGCCTCGTCGCATTCCTGGTCTGGCGCGGTCAGCCGACCGAAGTCGCTGTCGCGCCCAGCGTCGCGGTGGCTGGCAACCCTCTCCCTGATGCGACCGGGGTCGGCAGCGGCCTGGCAACACCGTTGGTCAGTGGGTCGCCAACCGCTGAGCCGACGGTCGTCATCGTTGATGTTGTCGGTCGAGTCCGTCGGCCGGGCATCGTCCGGCTACCCACCGGCTCCAGGGTGTCCGACGCGATCGCCGCGGCTGGGGGCTTGGCGCGCGGAAGGACCTCCATCAATCTCGCGAGAACGCTTGAAGACGGCGAACAGATCGATGTGTCAGCCAAGCCCGGCGCAGATTCGACCGGACCGGGGTCGGCGGCCGGTTCTTCCGGTGGTGCGGGGTCATCGACGGCCAAGGTGGACATCAATCGTGCCTCGAGTACGGAACTGGAGGTGCTGCCGCGCATCGGTCCGGTCACGGCGCAGAAGATCATCGACTACCGAGAGAGCAACGGCGGATTCCGCAGCGTCGATCAGTTGCGCGAGGTGCCCGGAATCGGTGAGGTGACATTCGCCGGCCTAGCGCCGCTCGTGCGGGTGTAGCGCGTTGGCCGTCGTCGAGTTCGAATCATTCATCCGACGTTCGGATCAGCGCGGAAACTCACCTCGCGAACTGCGCATGGTTCCCATTGCTGCCTGCCTGTGGCTGTCGGAGGCGGGCGTCTTGGCGCTGTCCGACCCTGGCGCCTCCCAGTACCGCACCGGGTCACTGGTCGTCGCTGGTGCGTTGCTTCTTCTCGTTACCGTCATCGCTTGGCGGCGACCCACGACTCGGTTGGTGGTCGCCTTGGGCGTGACGACGGTGATCGTCGGAGCAGCTTTGGCGGGGTTGCGCACCGCGCCGTTGCGCGCGCCCCCACTGGCTGAGCTGGTGAGCCGAGGGGCGCACGTGACGGTCGAATACACGCTCACATCAACGCCCAAATTCAGCGACATCACGACCTCGTTCGGTGGACCCGGTGTGGGCCGTCGATGGACCGCAGCGGCAACCCTGCACCAGCTCAGTGCGGCCAGCAGCACCTGGGCACTTCGGGTGCCGGTGACTGTGTCGTCCACCGCCACTCCGTCTGACGGTGAGCAAGCTCAGTCAGCGGGATCTTCGAGCGCGACACCAGTGCCGGGCGCACGGATGCGCGCACTGGCAGTCCTGCGGTCACCGTGGCCCGGTCAGCCAAGTGCGGCCATGGTGTCCCTGCGAGGTCCGCCGATGGCCGTCCAGGGTGCCAGCGGATGGAACCGGATCGCCCAAACGATCCGCGTGTCGATGATCCACGCCGCCGCTGGACTCGCGCCGGATTCACAAGGGCTGCTTCCCGGATTGGTCGTCGGCGACGAGAGCCAGATGCCACCGGACTTGATTGCCGACATGCGTCGCGTGGGCATGAGTCACCTCACCGCCGTCAGTGGCAGCAATCTGGCGATCGCAACCGGCGGCGTGCTGCTCATGTGCCGGTCCCTGCGGCTGCCGCGGCGTGTTTCGGCTGTGCTGGCGGGACTGGCACTAGTGGGTTTCGTGGGGGTCGTCGGGCCTGAAGCCAGTGTGCTCCGGGCAGCCGTCATGGGTGGCATTGCGTTGGTAGCGCTGACCACGGGCAGATCGCGGGCCCCCGGCGCGGTGTTGGCAGCCAGCGTCGTCATCCTCCTGTTGATCGACCCGTGGCTGTCGCTCTCGTTGGGTTTTGCGTTGTCCGTGGCGGCGACCCTCGGCCTGGTGGTTTACGCCCAGTTCGCTCGGAATCGAGACGACCTCAGTAGGTTTCGCGGGTTCGTCCGGGATGCGGTGGGAATCACGGTCGCAGCCCAAATCGCGACGGCCCCGCTGGTGGCCGCGATCGGTGGCGGGCTGCCGTTGATTGGCATTCCAGCCAATCTCCTCGCAACCCCGGCGGTTCCGCCAGCCACGGTGATCGGCATCATCACCGCGTTGGTCGCTCCCTGGCGCCCAGACGTGGCCGCCAGGCTGGCGTGGGCCGCAGGTATCGCCACCGAGTGGATCGCGATGGTCGCGCGCGCCTGTGCGACGGTGACGTGGGCCGTCCTTCCGTGGCCGCAGGGTCTCCTGGGGGCAGTGCTGGTGATCGTCGGCATTGTCGTCGGTTGGTGGTTGATCCGGCGGTCGCCATCGCGCCGACTGCTGGCTCTGTTTGGAGCGGCTGCGCTCGCAATCGCCATCGCGCTGCGGTCGACAGTTGCCACCGGCGCGTGGCCGCCGCCGCGCTGGTCTGCGGTGTTCTGCGACGTTGGTCAGGGTGACTCCACCGTGATAGGAACACGACCGCAGCACGCGATCGTCATCGATGCCGGTCCGGATCCACGATCAGTCGATCGTTGCCTGTCCGACCTCGGGATCGTTGCTATTGATCTGCTGGTGCTGACTCACTTCCATGCCGATCACGTCGAGGGTTTGCCCGGGCTGCTGCGCGATCGAAGCATCGGCCGGGTTCTGGTCAGCCCACTGGCTGAACCTGCGGGTGAGGTGCGCCGGGTCACGGGTTGGCTCGCGGAGCAGCAACTGGGTCCGGAGGTTGCTGCGGTCGGTGAGCAAGCCACGGTCGGGTCGGCCCGGTATCAGGTGCTGTGGCCGCAGCGCGTCCTGCGTGGACAAGGCTCGGACCCGAACAACGCCTCGGTCACTTTGCTGATTGAGGCCGGCGACCTTCGGATCCTCGTGCCGGGAGATCTTGAACCCGCTGCCCAGGAGCAATTGATCAACTCGGGCACACCGCAGGCATTGGATGTCGTCAAGATTCCCCATCACGGCTCGAGAAACCAGAGTCCTCGCTTGATCAACTGGACTGATGCGCGCATAGCCATCGCATCGGCTGGCGTCGGCAATGGGTACGGCCACCCCTCACCGGTGACCATCGATGCGTGGCAGGCAACTGGAGCGCTCGTCGGCCGTACGGATACCGGCGGTGACATCGCAGTGGTGACCACCGCTGATGGACGTGCGGGAATGGTCACCCGGCGCACGCAGTAGCGCCTACCGTGGGATGCTTTGGGCGATGACTACTAGCTCTCAGGTACCCACATTGACACTTGTCGTGGGACCAGAACAGTTGCTCGCCGAGCGTGCCGTTGACGAGGTCCTTTCCGCCGCTCGCCGGGCCGACCCGGATACCGAACGCCGCACCATCGATTGCACAGAGGCCGGCGCGGCCGGAACCATCGCCGAAGCCTGCTCTCCGACGTTGTTCGGTGGCGGCTCAGTGGTCATCGTCGACAAGGTGGAAAGTGCTGACGATGGCGCACTGCAGGCGATCGCGGGCTTCGCCGCGGAGCCAACTGATGGCGTGGCGATGGTCGTGTTGCACGCCGGTGGCGCAAGGGGCAAGAAGATCATCGATCGACTGGCCGCTCTGGCTAGCCGCCGAGTCGACTGCCCCGAGGTCAAAGGGCGCGCAGTAGCGGAGTTCGTCTCCGCTGAGGCGCGGCGTAACAAGGTCCGGATGAGTCCGGAGGCACAAGCCCTATTGATCGGAGCGGTGGGTAGCGATGTCCGGGCGCTTGCCTCCGCATGTGCCCAATTGGCTAGCGACATTGAGGGCAACCAGATCGACGGCGATGCTGTCACCCGCTATTTCGGTGGCACGGTTGAGGTCACCGGGTTTCAAATCGCCGATGCGGTGCTGGACAAGAAAAGCTCCCAGGCGCTGCGGTTGCTTCGCCTCGCCGAGGGCACCGAGGGTGCGAGGTTGGGACCGGCCACGGTCGCCTCGTTGGCAAACCGGATTCGTCAGGTCATTGCCCTGGATGCGGCGCCTACCGGTATGTCGGATCGGGATCTGGCGATTGAGGTTCGAGTGCCCACCTGGAAACTCAAGGTCCTCCGAAGTCAGGCTCGCCGATGGCACACGGTTGACCTGGCCAAAGCCATGCTCGTCCTCGGTGGACTTGATGCGGCGGTGAAAGGTGGCCTGCGAGAGGGCGACCAACTCGAGCCGGTTCAGAAGGGTCTGCTGATGGAGCAGGCCGTGACCAACCTCGGTAAGCGCTAACCGGCTACTTGGCGGCTGCGGCCTTGTCGATAGCCGACTTGCGATTCGCGGCCTGGTTCTTGTGAATGACGCCCTTGCTCACGGCTTTGTCTAGCTCTCGAGTGGCGTGACGCGCTGCCTGCTCGAGCTTCGCGGTATCTCCCTCGGCGGCGGCTTCATGAACGCGGCGCACGGAAGTCTTCAGTTCGCTCTTGACCGCTTTGTTGCGCTCGTGACGCGCGTTATTGGTCTTGATGCGCTTGATCTGGGACTTGATATTGGCCACGGTTAATCCACGCTCGCTGTGATAGAGGAGGTTTCTTCAAGTCTGCGATCGGCGGCACATGCAGCCGTCACTGATTTGAATCTGACGGAGATAGGTCTTACCTAGTCCTCAAGAGTACCCGGTGAGTCAAGATAGCGCGCCCACCCCCTCGGTTGGCCACCGTTGCCGCGAGCCGGGATGCGACGATTGCCCGTGTGAATGCACCAGGACCCGGTAGTACACCGCCGGCGTTGATCCGCAACTTCTGCATCATTGCCCACATTGACCACGGCAAGTCGACGCTGGCAGACCGCATGTTGCAGCTAACTGGTGTTGTTGATGCGCGGCAGATGCGGGCGCAGTATCTCGACCGCATGGACATCGAGCGCGAACGTGGAATCACCATTAAGTCTCAAGCCGTACGACTGCCCTTCACCGCTTCAGACGGCATCACTTACGTATTGAACCTGATCGATACGCCTGGACACGTCGACTTCACCTACGAGGTCTCGCGGAGCCTCGCGGCCTGTGAGGGTGCCATCCTTCTCGTTGACGCTGCTCAGGGCATCGAAGCCCAGACACTGGCCAACCTGTACCTCGCGTTGGAAAACGACCTGCAGGTCATTCCGGTTCTGAACAAGATTGACCTGCCAGCAGCCCAGCCGGAGAAGTATGCCGCTGAGCTAGCCCACATCATCGGCTGCCAACCGGAGGACGTTCTTCGGGTCAGTGCCAAGACGGGCGAGGGGGTGGAGGAGTTACTGAACCTCGCCGTGGAACAGATACCGTCTCCGATCGGCGACCCGGATGCCCCATCGCGAGCGTTGATCTTTGACTCGGTCTACGACTCCTACCGCGGCGTTGTCACTTACGTTCGGGTCATCGACGGAAGGCTCGCGCACCGCGACCGTGTTCAGATGATGAGTACCAAATCGACGCATGAGGCCCTTGAGGTCGGGGTTATCTCGCCCGAGCCGATTGCCAGCAAGGCCCTCGGGGTCGGTGAGGTTGGCTACCTGATCACGGGCGTCAAAGACGTTCGTCAATCCCGCGTTGGCGACACCATCACGGTCACCAGCAATCCGGCGAAGCAGGCGTTGGGCGGATACCGCGACCCCAAACCCATGGTCTTCTCTGGCCTGTATCCCCTCGATGGGTCGGACTTCCCGGAGTTGCGAGACGCCCTGGACAAGCTCAAGCTCAACGATGCGGCGCTGGTCTTCGAACCTGAGTCCTCGGTCGCACTCGGATTCGGCTTCCGCTGCGGTTTCCTCGGTCTGCTTCACCTAGAGATCGTGCGCGAGCGGCTTGAACGCGAGTTCGATTTGGAGCTCATCTCCACCGCACCCAACGTCGTCTATCGAGTGATCATGGATGACGGGACTGAGCACGTCGTCACCAATCCAAGTGAGTTTCCCGACGGCAAGATCTCCGAGGTTCACGAGCCGATCGTTCGGGCAACGATCCTGGCCCCCAGCGACTTCATCGGGGCAATCATGGAGTTGTGTCAGACCCGGCGCGGAACCATGCTCGGGATGGACTACCTATCCGCCGATCGGGTGGAGTTGCGCTACACCCTGCCGCTGGCGGAGATCGTCTTCGACTTCTTCGACCAACTCAAGTCCCGAACCAAGGGCTACGCGTCTCTGGACTACGAGAGCTCGGGTGAGCAGGTTGCCGACCTTGTGAAAGTTGACATCCTCTTGCAAGGGGAGACGGTCGACGCGTTCAGTGCAGTCGTCCACCGAGACAAGGCCTATCCCTACGGCGTCAGCATGGCCTCGAAACTTCGCGAACTCATTCCGCGGCAGCAGTTCGAAGTCCCCATTCAGGCGGCCATCGGTGCCCGGATCATTGCGCGGGAAACCATTCGAGCGATCCGCAAGGACGTACTGGCCAAGTGTTATGGCGGTGACATCAGTCGCAAGCGAAAACTGCTGGAGAAGCAGAAAGAGGGCAAGAAGCGGATGAAGACCGTCGGCCGGGTGGAGGTCCCGCAAGAGGCGTTCATCGCCGCGCTCTCAACGAGTGAAGACTCTGGCAAGCACTAGGCAGCGAGAAACAGGCCCGAAGCCACATGGCAGGGCAGCCACGAGGAGTTTGACGCCGGTCCTGCGTGATCGGGTTGCAGACTTGCGATATGTTCGGCAGAGTTGCCTAACTCACAATATGGTGAGTGTCGACCGTTCCAAATCGATGAGCGACGCCATCGATTCCCCATCTGCAACACAGGAGGAAGCTCCGGTATGGCTTCAACAACCACTGGTCGGGAAAAACTGCCTGCAGTCACCCCGACTCTGACGCAACTCTTCATCAATCGTGTCGAGGCGACGCCCTCACGCGAGGCATTCCGCGCCCCCACCGACGACGGCAACTGGGCCACCACGACGTGGAAGGAAACCGGCGACGACGTCAACGACCTTGCCGCTGGCCTGATCGCGCTGGGCTGTGAGCTGGAGCAGCGGGTGGGAATCGCCGCGGAAACCAGCCTCGACTGGGTGCTGGCAGATCTGGCAGTTGCGGTTGCCGGTGGTGCGGTAACCACCGTTTACGCCTCCACCGGTGCCGAAGACGTTGCCTACATCCTTAGCGACTCAGACAGCCGGCTCCTGTTCGCCCAGGACGAGTCCCAGGTCGCCAAGGTGCGTGCCAAGCGCTCAGAGCTTCCCGACCTACGCAAGATCATCCTCATGAAGGGTGAACCAGTCGCTGAAGACGGCGATTGGGTCATCACCATGGACGCCCTGCGTGAGTTGGGCAAAGAGAAGCTCAAGGCCGAACCAGATGTGGTCAAGAATCGCTCAGCTCAAGTCACTCCAGAGCTGCTGGCGACCCTGATCTACACGTCGGGTACGACGGGCAAGCCCAAGGGCGTCGAACTCACCCAGGGCAACTGGGGTTACATCGGAGCTGGACTGGACGGCCTCGATGTCATCCACGTCGATGACGTGCAGTTCTTGTGGCTGCCGCTCGCCCACGTCTTCGGCAGCGTGCTCATTGCCACGCAGCTGCAGATCGGCTTCGTCACTGCAGTCGACGGTCGCGTTCCCAAGATCGTAGAGAATTTGCCAGTCGTCCAGCCAACCTTCATGGCAGGGGTTCCCCGCATTTTTGAGAAGGTCTACGCGGGTGTGCAGGGTCAGTTCGCCAGCGAGTCTGGCGCCAAGGCCAAGATCATCCCTTGGGCTTTTGGAGTCGGCAAGCGTTACAAGGACGCTGAACTTGCCAATGGCAAGGCGCCGGGCGGTCTGCTTGGTGCTCAGTTCGGAATCGCCGACAAGCTCGTCTTCTCGAAGATTCGCGACCGCCTCGGCGGGCATGTTCGCTACTTCATCAGCGGATCGGCGGCTCTGTCCAGCGAGATTGCCGAGTGGTTCAACATCATCGGCATGCCGATCCTTGAGGGCTATGGCCTCACCGAGACCAGTGCCGCTACGTCAATCGTTCGCCCGGACAACATCAAGTTCGGCACAGTTGGTGAGCCGCTGCCAGCAACAGAGGTCAAGATTGCCGCCGACGGTGAAATCTTGATCAAGGGCGGCGGCGTTATGCGTGGCTACCACAATAAGCCCGACGCCACCGCTGAGGTGTTCGTCGGTGACGGGTACTTCGCCACCGGCGATATCGGCGAGATCGACGCCATGGGCCGGGTCAAGATCACCGACCGCAAGAAGGACCTGGTCAAGACCTCCGGTGGTAAGTACATCGCTCCGTCGGCGATCGAGAGCCAGTTCAAGGCTGTCTGTGGCATCGCCGGAAACATGGTGGTTCACGCCAACAACCGCAAGTTCGCCAGCGCGCTCATCACGCTGGATCCCGATGCTGCGGCGAAGTGGGCGACCGAACATGGCAAGTCGACCGACCTCACGTCACTGAGCAAGGATCCCGACATGATCGCCTACATCCAGTCCTCCGTTGATCAACTCAACTCCGGACTCAACAAGTGGGAGACCATCAAGAAGTTTGAGATCCTCGACCGAGACTTCACCGTCGACGAGGGCGAACTCACGCCCAGCCTGAAGGTCAAGCGCAAGGTCGTCGAGGAGCGGTACAGCGATTTGCTGAACTCGCTCTACAGCTAGTAGCTCGCGCTGTTCGCACAAACGAGCGAAGGGGCGTCTGTCCTCCCGGAAATATCCGGGTTTGGGCGGCGCCCCTTCGGCGTGTACGTGCACGTGCCCTGGTGTCGTAGCCGGTGCGGCTATTGCGACTTCAACACCTACGTTCCCGGTGCGCTGGAAGGCGCAAGCCCGGGTTCGTTCGTCGGTGATACGCGGGCGGAGATCGCGCTGGCGCGACGCATGCTGGCCGATTCACAGGTTCCCGTGTCGACCGTCTTCGTGGGCGGCGGGACACCGACCATGCTCAAGTCCGCAGAATTGGTGGCGGTGCTCGAGGCGATCGACACCTCGTTTGGGTTGGCTCGTGACGCAGAGATCACAACCGAGGCAAATCCGGAGACCGTCACCACCCAATCGCTCAGTGAGTTGCGCGAGGGCGGGTTCACCCGGATCAGCTTTGGGATGCAGAGCGCAGTGGAGCATGTCCTGCGTGTGCTGGATCGGGAACACACCCCCGGCCGAACGGTGGAGGCAGTTGGTTGGGCGAAATCGGCGGGCTTCGAGGAGATCAGCGTCGACCTCATCTACGGGACACCCGGGGAGTCGGACGAGGATTGGCAGCGATCCCTCGATGTGGCCGTAACGCTCGAGCCGACTCATGTTTCCGCGTATT
>JAGNDY010000040.1:13406-18231 GCA_018003655.1 Candidatus Nanopelagicales bacterium | reverse complement strand
TCATCGGACGCCAGTCCCAGCGCATTCCGCCGAACGCGACGTACATGATCCGCAACAGCGCGCCAAACGCCGCGACCTTGACTCCGGCTGCCATGAAGGCGGTCACCGAAGTTGGTGAACCCTGATACACGTCCGGTGCCCACTGGTGGAACGGCACAGCCGCCACCTTGAACAGCATGCCGACGGCAATGAGCGCGACGCCCGCGATCAGCAGGCCGTTGGGACCCGCCTTGGCGGTGACCGCATCGGCAATGCCGCCAAAGCCAACCGTTCCGGCGAAGCCATAGACCAGTGCGCTGCCGTACAGGAAGAATCCTGAGCTGAAGGCGCCGAGCAGGAAGTACTTCATCGCTGCTTCTTGGCTGAGCAGGCGGCGGCGGCGAGCCATTCCAGCCATCAAGTACAGCGGCAGTGACAAGACCTCCAGGGCGACGAACATGATCAGTAGGTCACTGCTAGCAACGAACAACATCATGCCGCCGACGCAGAAGAGGAACAGCGGCCAAATCTCGGTGGACATCCAGCCTCGGGTGGTGAACTCGCGCTCGTCCAGGCTGCCCGGTAGGGCGTTCACACGAGCCGCGAAGGCGTCGCCAGCCGGGTCGATCGCTCGTTCAGCGATTAGCAAAGCCGACAACAGGGCCAACACCAGAATCGTGCCCTGCAAGAAGATGCTCGGCCCGTCAATGGCGACCTCGCCAGCGCCGGTCAGACTCTGCACGCCGGACAAGGTGATGGTGAGCACCAACGAGGCGATCAGCGTCGCGAACGTTAGGGTCAACTGAACGCCACGTCGCGCGGTCCGCGAGACGAACGCCTCGACCAACACCGACACCACGGCCATGCCGAGCACGATGAGGATTGGAGCGAGCAGGCGGTAGTCAAGGTCGGGCAACACGAATGCCGAGGCTGCGATTGTTGTGCTCATCGGTTGCCCCCCTCAGTCAAGCCGCCCGTTCCGACGGCCGCGGGGACCGTTGGGGGTGGATCAGTCGCACCCACCGAGATCATCACTCGATCAACGGCGGGATTGATCACGTCCAGGACCGGCTTGGGGTAGACCCCGAGCGCGACGATCAGGACCAGCAACGGCGCTACCGCCAGTACCTCGCGACCGCGCAGGTCGCTGAACCTCTCCTTTTCGCAGCCTTCCTTGACCGGCCCGGTCATGGTGCGTTGGTACAGGTAGAGGATGTACATCGCGGCCAGGACAATGCCAGTGGTCGCGATGATGGCCGCCACCTTGTACTTGGCGAACGTGCCGACGAGCACGAGGAACTCACTGATGAAGCTGCTCATGCCGGGTAACGACAGTGACGACAGTCCCGCGATCAGGAAGAGGCCCGCGAGGATCGGTGCTACCCGGTAAACGCCGCCGTAGTCAGCGACGAGGCGAGAACCGCGCCGAGTCATCATGAAGCCGACAATCAGGAACAGTGCTCCGGTCGAGAAGCCGTGGTTGAGCATGTAGAAGGTCGAGCCGGACTGGCCTTGCGTGGTCATGGCAAAGATGCCCAGGCCGATGAAGCCGAAGTGCGACACCGACGTGTACGCGATGAGGCGCTTGAGATCCGTTTGCCCAATGGCCAGTAACGCGCCATAGACAATCCCGACGACGCAGAGAACGATGATCACCGGCGTGAAATATCTGGAAGCATCCGGGAACAGCGGCAGGCACAACCGGATCATGCCGAAGGTGCCGACCTTGTCCAGCACGCCGACCAACAACACAGCTGTGCCAGGGGTCGAAGCCGCCGCGGTATCCGGTAGCCAGGTATGGAACGGCACCAACGGCGCTTTGATCGCGAACGCAATGAAGAAACCGAGGAACAGCAGCTTCTGGGTGCCTGGGTCAAGGTTGAGTTGCTCAAGGATGGTGAAGCTGAACGTGCCCTGGCCGAGTTGGTTACCCGAGGCCACGTACAGGCCGATCAGCGCGGCCAACATCAGCAGCCCGCCGAGCAGGCTGTAGAGCAGGAACTTGACGGCCGCGTATTGCCGACCAGGTCCGCCGTAGCGACCCACCAAGAAGAAGACCGGGATGAGCATGGCCTCGAACAGGACGTAGAACAGGAACACGTCGAGCGCGGAGAAGACGCCAATCATGAACGCCTCGAGGACCAGGATCAGCGCGAAGTAGCCCTTGACACTGCCGGTGGCGTCGTCGGCGTCGTTCCACCCGGCGATCATCACCAGCGGTACGAGGATCGCGGACAACGCGATCAAAACCAGGGCGATACCGTCCACGCCAACTGAGTACGAGATCCCGAACGAAGAGATCCAGGAGTGGGTCTCAACGAACTGGAATTGGCTGGTCGAATTCGGGTCGAATTTCAGCGCCATTGCCACGGTTAAAGCGAGGGCGACGACGCTGACCCCGATCGCGATTCGCTTGGCCAACAGCGGCGAATCCTTGGGGGTGAGCATGACGATGCCCGCACCGATCAACGGGAGCAGGATCAACGTGGTGAGCCACGGGAACGACGACATGCCGGTCACATCCTCACCAGAATCAGGGTGGCCACCACAAGGATGGTGCCACCAACCATGGACAGGGCGTAGGAGCGGACGAACCCGGTCTGCAGACGGCGCATTCGGCCGGACAGACCACCTAGCGCGGCAGCTGATCCATTCACTATTCCGTCAACCCCACGGTTGTCGAAGAAGACCAAGGAGCGGGTCAGCCACTGGCCAGGACGCATAAAGACGGCTTCGTTGAAGGCGTCGCCGTACAAGTCGTTGCGCGCCGCCACAGTCAGCGGAGACACGTGCTGCGGTGGCGTAATCGGCACGTCACGGCGGTACTGCATGTAGGCGACCACGATGCCCACCGCAACCAGTGCGAGCGTGATCAATCCGATCAACCCAGCGCTGATGGGCGGGTGCGCCTCCTCAAAGCCGGTCACCGGTGCCAACCACGTTCCGATCGCCCCGCCGAACGCCAGCGTGTACCCGCCGATGATCGACAGCAGGCCGAGGACCGCCATCGGGATCCACATCGTCGACGGTGGGTCGTGCGGGTGCTTCACGTCGTCGGCCCAGCGAGCTTTGCCGGTGAAGGTCATGGTCCACATGCGGGTCATATAGAAGGCGGTGATCCCGGCTCCAATAAGGGCTGCGAGGCCGGCAATCCAGTTGACCCCGAACGCCGATTCGATGATCTTGTCCTTCGAATAGAAGCCCGCGAACGGCGGTACGCCCATGATTGCCAGCCAGCCAGCGCTAAAAGTGATGAACGTGATCGCCATGACTTTTCGAAGCGCGCCCATTCTGCGCATGTCGAGGTGGTCGTTCATTCCGTGCATGACCGCACCGGCACTGAGGAACAGGTTGGCCTTGAAGAAGCCGTGCATGAGCAGGTGGAAGATCGCAAACACGTACCCGATTGGTCCGAGGCCAGCCGCCAAGATCATGTAGCCGATCTGGCTCATGGTGGATCCGGCCAATGCCTTCTTCAGATCGTCCTTGGCGCAGGCAATGATCGCACCAAACAACACAGTGATTGCACCAATGACCATGACCGAGGTTCGGGCGACTTCGGATGCATCGAAGATCGGTCCACTCCGAACGATCAGGTAGACACCAGCTGTGACCATGGTGGCTGCGTGGATCAACGCCGACACCGGCGTGGGACCTTCCATCGCGTCGAACAGCCAGGACTGCAGCGGGAACTGCGCGGACTTACCGCAGGCAGCTAGCAACAGCGCCAACCCGATCCAGGTCGTGGTGCTGCTGTCCGCCGAACCGACGTTGTCGAGCACACCCGGAAACGTGACCGACCCGAACGTCACGAACATCAACATGATGGCGATGGACATACCGAGGTCACCGACCCGGTTGACCACGAATGCCTTCTTGGCAGCGACAGCCGCAGAGGGCTTGTACTGGTAGAAGCCGATCAGCAGGTAGGACGCGAGGCCGACGCCTTCCCAGCCGAAGTACAGCAACAGGTAGTTGTTGGCGGTGACCAGCAGCAGCATCGCGGCGACGAACAGGTTGAGGTACGCGAAGAACTTGCGCTTCTCCGGGTCGTCCTTCATGTAACCCAGCGAGTAGATATGGATCAGGGATCCCACGCCGGTGATGAGCAAGACGAAGGTCATCGACAGTTGGTCCAGCTGCATCCCGAACGGCACCTGGAAGTTGCCGACGATGACCCAATCGAACAAGTGCATGTTGATGGGGCGCTGATCGGCCGGGCGAGCCAGCATCGCGAAGTAGAGGATCGCTCCGACGATGAACGCACCGACCGACATAGCGATCGCGAAGTAGGGGCCCCACCGATCGGTTCGGCGCCCTCCGAGCAAGAGGACAGCCGCCCCCAGGACCGGCAGGGCGAGGATCAACCACATGAAGGTGAAGGAACCAGTGGCATTTGCGGCAGCATCCACCGTCGGCCCCACCCCTTCGGCCAGGCCGGAGGTGGCTGCAGATGCGAGCGAAGTCAAAGTCACGTTGGTGTCCTAGTACTTCAGCAGGTTCGGCTCGTCGACCGAGGCCGAGCGACGGGTGCGGTAGATGGTCATGATGATGGCCAGGCCGACGACGACCTCGGCTGCGGCGACGACCATCACGAAGAAGGCGATTGCCTGACCGTCGAGGTTGCCGCTCTGCTTTGCGAAGGCGACGAACGCCAGGTTGGAAGCGTTGAGCATCAACTCAACGGACATGAAGACGATGATGGCGTTGCGTCGAATCAGTACCCCGAGAACACCGATGCTGAAAAGGATCGCCGACAGTACGACGTAGTGAGTAGTCGTCATCGATCCTCACCATCCTCGTGGTCGTTGATGGCTGGGTCGTTAATGGCTGGGTCGTTAATGGC
>JAGNDY010000040.1:11189-13306 GCA_018003655.1 Candidatus Nanopelagicales bacterium | reverse complement strand
ATGGCTGGGTCGTTAATGGCTGGGTCGTTAATGGCCGAGTCACCCTCGGACAAGGTGATGACTTCTTCCTCATCCGGAATGTTGACCGGACGCATCGTGCCGCGCTCCTGCAGCGAACCGGGGATCGCCTCCGGCGCGGTTGATCCGTCGGGCAGAAGGGCCGGGGTATCGACGGCATTGTGGCGCGCGTACGTGCCCGCCGGCGGGAGGTTGCCTGGCAGCGGACCACCGGCAGCGAACTGACGGAAGCGCTCCTTGGACAGTTG
The DNA here is from genome assembly GCA_018003655.1 of Candidatus Nanopelagicales bacterium. Classification (NCBI taxonomy): domain Bacteria; kingdom Bacillati; phylum Actinomycetota; class Actinomycetes; order Candidatus Nanopelagicales; species Candidatus Nanopelagicales bacterium. The sequence goes on along the minus strand of JAGNDY010000040.1, from coordinate 13,040 downwards.
TTCTTGCGTGACCTTGGGCCGGTATCGCTCGCGGTGAGCCAGCAGCATCGCCCCCAACGCTGCCGTGATGAGCAGGGCTGAGGTCACCTCGAAGGCGATGACGTACTTGGTGAAGATGAGTTGCGCGATTCCCTGGACGTTGCCGCCGTTGGCAGCGTTGGCCGCCTCCAGCGATCCCGGCTCCGCGCCCTGCAGTCCGTTGACAATCGCACCGATCAGCAGCGCCGCCAGGCCGACGACGAACACGATGGCGGTCCAGCGCTGGCCCTTGATGGTCTCGACAAGGGAGTCGGATGCATCGACTCCGACGACCATCATCACGAAGACGAACAACATCATGACCGCGCCGGTGTAAACGATGACCTGCACCATTCCGAGGAACGGGGCATCCAATGCCACGTAGAGAACCGCGAGGTTGATCATGGTGAAAGCGACGAAGAGTGCGCTGTGGACGGGCTTGCGACTCGCGATCATGCCCACGGCGCCGATAATCGCGAGGATCGCGCACGTCCAGTAGACGATCTCGGCCCCAACGTTCGAGGTCGCGAGCAAGGAGGTGGTCGTCACGACGCCTCCTCCTCGGCCCTGCGAACTCGTTCTTGCCAGCCACGTCGCTGTGCTTCGGCGACCGCCTCGGCATCATCGGCCTGTTCGGCAACCGCTTCGTCTGCCTCGACAACTGCGGCGGCTTCGGCGGCCTCGCGAGCTTCGACCTCGGCCTCCTGCTCCGGTGTCGCGCCTGAGATTCTGCCGTCGTAGTAGTCCTTGGCAGTGGTGCCAGCAACCATCGAGTGCGGCGGCAGCGCCATGCCCGGCAGCAGTGGAGCAAGCAGATCCTGCTTCTCGTAGATGAGCTTCTCGCGCGAGTTGTCGGCCAACTCGTACTCGTTGGTCATGGTCAGCGCTCGGGTTGGGCAGGCCTCGATACAGAGTCCGCACAGGATGCACCGCAAGTAGTTAATTTGGTACACGGAGCCATATCGCTCACCTGGTGAGTGACGGTCGCCGGCCTCGTTATCGGCACCTTCGACGTAGATCGCGTCAGCGGGGCAGGCCCAGGCGCACAACTCGCAACCTATGCACTTCTCCAGTCCGTCTGGATGGCGGTTGAGTTGGTGGCGGCCGTGAAAGCGCGGCTTGGGCGGGAACTTGTCCTTTTCCATCGGGTACTGCTCGGTGCTGACTTTCCGGAACATCGTGAAGAACGTCGTGCCGAAGCCCCTAATGGGCTGGGGTAGATCAGCCACCGCGCACCTCCTCCGATGAGACCGTTGTGGCAGTGTCCGAGTCCTCGGCGATCACTGTCTGGCGGGCAGGACGGTACTCCTGTCCCGGCAGTGGAGGTACGGGGAACCCGCCAGCGAAGGGATCGAATTTCTTTGGTATCGGGTGCGTCTCCGCCTCGATCTGCTTGCCGCGCTTGGTCGTGCGACCCAACGCGAGTAGGCCGAAGGCGACCACAATCACACCGGCGGTGATAGCCATGATCGAGGCGTAGGACGTGTCGTACTCGATCTGCAGGCCACGCATGATGCCGACGATCATGATCCACACGACCGAGATCGGAATCAGCACCTTCCAGCCGAAACGCATGAACTGGTCGTAGCGGAACCGAGGCAGCGTTCCTCGCAGCCAGATGAAGCCGAAGATGAAGATTCCAATCTTCATGAAGAACCAGATCATCGGGAACCAGCCCTCGTTCGCGCCAGACCACAACGAGATGGGCCACGGTGCGCGCCAGCCACCAAGGAACAAGGTGGTGGCCACGGCCGAGACGGTCACCATGTTGATGTACTCAGCCAGGAAGAACAGGGCGAACTTCATCGTGCTGTATTCGGTGTGGAAGCCACC
>JAGNDY010000040.1:0-11089 GCA_018003655.1 Candidatus Nanopelagicales bacterium | reverse complement strand
CGATGACCAACCACACGGGGTCGATGCCGAACCAACCCATGGTGGAGTTCCCGGCAGTCTGCGCCAGTGGCGTGGGCGCGGGTGCGACGAGGTCGTTCATTGCGTACCTCCACGGCTGATGCCAACGATCGCGCCAGCTAGGACGCCGAGGCTTTCGTTGACGGTCGATCCGGGTGAGTTGCCAGGTATCCAGACGACTCCGTCGGGCATGTCCGTGATGACCAACGGCAGCGTGATGACACCATCGGTCGAGCTCACCGACAGCAAGTCACCATCGTTCACCGAGACGCTGGCTGCGGTCGCTGCTGACAGCCGGGCAACTGGGCGCCGCCGGGTGCCCGCAAGGTACAACTCGCCCGCTTGCAGAATGCCCAGGTCAAGCAGGTGCCGCCAGCTAGCGAGCACAGCTGTCCCGCCTGCTGGCCGCTGCTCGACGGGTGCCGACACCGTCGGCACCAGCGCACGGACACCCTCAAATGGCCGAAGTGACTCAAGCTCTCGCCGCAGGGAAGCGGGGTCGCCGTAACCGATCGGGCGGTCCATTTCCTCAGCGATCATGGCTAGGACACGTCCGTCGGACAGTGGTCGCGTGTCTTTCATTGCCTTGTTGAAGAACCGAATGCGGCCTTCCCAATCGACATAGGAACCGATGCGCTCGGTGTCCACCGCAACCGGGAGCACGACGTCGGCGTAGGCGTCAACCGCCGACAGCCGGGTCTCCAGGCTGAGCACAAAGTCGGCTTCCATCAGCGCTTGGCGGAACTCGTCCGGCCGCGGCAGATCGCTGATCTCCACGCCGCCAACGACCAGTGCCGAAATCCGTGGCGTGGGCTCCTCGTCGTCGGCATCGACCCCTGTGCCCAACGCGGCGACTTCGGTTGGGTCGGCCGTCAGCGTGACCGCTTCAACCTCGCCGTCGGACTCGATGGTCTGGACCTCGTCATCGACATAGGCAGCGGAATCGGCTCCGAGCGGTCGTTGCTCGTCGGTGGGTTCATCGTCAATCGTCCGCAGCGCGTCGATGATTTCGGCAAAGCTCAGGCCCGCCTCGGTGGGCAGCTGCGACGCGTCGATGCCCCACGCTTGGGCAACCTCGGCCCGCGCGGAATCGTCGGCAATCGGTCGGCCACCGGGTAGCAACCCGTGCAGCGCTCCCGCGTCGAGCGCACCTCGTTCCCCAGCTCGGCGCGGTACCCACGCCAGTGCTGCTCCGGTCTCGCCAGCCAATGCGACCGCAGCGGAGATGCCACCGTGTTGGAGCCCCAGTCGTTCGCCGACCAGCACGATTGCGCCGGGCTCGCGAAGTGCATCGGCAACCTCGGATGCCTCGACGGACAGTGACCCTGCGCCATCCTTCAGCGCCGTCAGCAACTGCGCCTCGCCACCGGGTGCGGCGGCCAAGACCACGCCCCCGGTTTTGACCAGGCCCGGGCTCGCCCACGAGGAGACTGCGGCAACCTTGGTCGTGCCTGCCTGAACACCCTTGCGTAGGCGCAAGAAGATGATCGGTGATTCCTCTTCCGGCTCCAGCCCGACGAGTAGCACGATTGGCGCGGACTCAAGGTCCGCGTAGGTGACTCCCAAGCCGCTGCCAGCAACAAGTGACGCGAGCAGTTGATGTTCCTCGTCTGAGGTGGGGCGGGCACGGAAGTCGATGTCGTCGCTGCCCATCGCGACCCGCGCGAACTTGCCGTACGCGTAGGCATCCTCGCGGGTAAGGCGTCCACCGGGTAGCACGCCAGTGCGCCCGCGATGTTCGTCCAGCTTTGCCGCGACCAGCGCAATGGCCTCGGGCCAGGACGCAACCCGAAGGTCGCCGTCCTCGCGGATCATCGGGCTGGTCAGCCGATCGGTGTTGAGGTAGGTGAAGGCGAAGCGACCCTTATCGCAGTTCCACTCCTCGTTGACCTCAACATCGTCCCAAGCCAAGCGACGCATCACCTTGCCGCGGCGGTCATCGGTGCGCAATGAACAACCCGATGCGCAGTGCTCACACGTGGTCGGCGTGGACACCAAGTCGAACGGCCGAGCGCGGAATCGGTAGTCGGTGCTGGTCAGTGCACCAACGGGGCAGATTTGAACGGTGTTGCCGGAGAAGTAGGAGTCGAATGGGGTGTCCTCGGCGATGCCGACCTGCTGCTGGGCACCGCGCTCGAACAGCTCGATGAACGGGTCGCCGGCGATCTCGTCGGCAAAGCGCGTGCAGCGCGCGCAGGAGACGCAGCGCTCTCGGTCGAGCAGGATCTGGCTGGACACGGCAATCGGCTTGGGGAACGTGCGCTTCACGCCGTCGAAGCGCGATTCACCATTGCCATGGGTCATCGATTGGTTCTGCAGTGGGCATTCGCCGCCCTTGTCGCAGACCGGGCAGTCGAGCGGATGGTTGATGAGCAAGAACTCCATCACTCCACGCTGTGCGATGTCGGCGACCTCGCTGGTCAGCTGCGTCTTGACGATCATCTTGTCGGCAACCGGAATCGCGCACGCGGGCTGCGGTTTGGGCATGCCCTCGATCTCGACCAGACAGGAGCGGCAGGCGGCGACCGGACTGAGCAGCGGGTGATCGCAGAAGCGCGGGATCTCGGTACCCATCTGCTCGGCCGCCCGAATGATCAGGGTGCCCTTGGGAACCGTCATCTCGATGCCGTCGATCGTCAGCGTGACGGTCTCGATTGCCGGTGCTGGCGTTGACGTCGCTGGGGTGCTCACGGTCACGACGTACGCACCCCCTCAAAGACGAGCGAGGCGTTCGGATTGAAGAGGTCCTCTGCGGCTGTGTGGGTGCCCGCCACGAACTCGTCGCGGAAGTACTTCATCGCGCCGGGGTAGGGGGTTGCCGCAGCATCGCCGAGTGCGCAGAAGGACCTACCGAGAATCTGTGCGCACAGTTCCTCGAGTTTGGCGAGGTCTTCGACCTTGCCGGTTCCCTCCTCCAGCCGATGGAGCAACTGGTCGATCCACCAGGTGCCCTCGCGGCAGGGGGTGCATTTGCCGCAGGACTCGTGTTTGTAGAAGTCCAACCAGCCGGTGATTGTCCGCACGACCGAGACGGTCTCATCGAAGACCATCGGGGTTGCGGTGCCCAACATCGTGCCCACGGCTTCCATGCCCTCGTATGACAGTGGCGCGTCCAGGTGTTCGGGGGTCAACAGCGGCACCGATGAGCCACCGGGAACCCAGAACTTCAGCTCGTGACCGTCGCGGATCCCACCGGCGTAGTCGATCAGCTCGCGCATGGTGACACCGAGCGGTGCCTCGAAGATGCCGGGTTTGTTGACATGACCGGAAACCGCAAAGACCTTGATGCCCTTGGACTTCTCGGTCCCGAATGACGCGTACCAATCGGCGCCATTACGGATGATCGCCGGCACGGAAGCGATCGTCTCGACGTTGTTGACCACGGTTGGCGAGGCATACAGGCCAGCAACGGCGGGGAAGGGTGGCTTGAGGCGCGGCTGGCCACGTCGACCCTCCAGGGAATCGAGCAGCGCCGTTTCCTCACCGCAGATGTAGGCACCCGCGCCACTGTGAACCACGATGTCGAGGTCGAACCCGGAACCCAAGATGTTCTTGCCGAGGAAGCCTTGCTCGTAAGCCTCCCGGACGGCGCCATGCATCCTTCGGATGACGTGCGGGACCTCGCCGCGAATGTAGATGAACGCAAGGTTGGCACGGATCGCGTAGGAGGCGATGATCATGCCCTCAATGAGGTGCTGCGAACTCGCGAGCATCAACGGGACGTCTTTGCAGGCGCCCGGTTCGGACTCGTCGGCATTGACCACCAGGTAGTGGGCCTTGCCATCGCCTTGCGGCACGAAACTCCACTTCAGGCCAGTGGGAAAGCCGGCGCCACCGCGTCCGCGCAGCCCGGAGTCCTTCATCTCGCTGATGACCGCATCGGGACCCATCTCGAACGCCTTGGGCAACGCGAGGTATCCGCCGTGGCGCCGGTAGCCAGCGATCGTGTACGAGCCAGGCTCATCCCAGTGGGCGGTCAGGTTGGGAGTCAGGGTCATCAGTTGACGCTCCCGTCGGGAGTGGGGGTGGTCATTCCGCGTTCCTTCGCAACGGTCAGCCCCCGCAGCATGACAGCGTCGGCGCAGTTGGCGTCGGCGTTGGACAGTCCGTCGTCGAAGCCGGCCAGGGTTCGCTCGGTGGCACGGAAGGACCGAATCTGCGGACCTCGACTGGAATCAACTGGCTCATCTGCCTGGAGTCTGGCGACCAGGTCGCGCATCTTGTCCACGGACATGTCGTCCACGAATTCCCAGTCCACCGTGCAGGAGGGTGCGTAGGTGCATGCCGCCTGACACTCGATCCGCTCGATCGTCAACTTTCCGTCCGGCGTCGTCTCGTCGTGGCCGATGCCCAAGTTGTCGGTCAGCGCATCCCAGATGGCCTCGCCGCCGAGGACGCCGCACTGTGGATTGACGCAGACACCGATGTGATGCTCGCCGACGGGATGCCGCTTGAACATGGTGTAGAAGCTCGCAACTGCGGACACCTCTGCAAGGGAGAGGTCCACCACCTCGGCGCACAACTCGATGCCGCGCACACTGACGTAACCCTCTTCGGACTGCACGAGGTGAAACATCGGGAGCAACGCCGAGCGTGCCTGTGGGTACTTGTCGGCGATTGTCTGCAGTTCTGTGCGGGTGTTCTCGGTCAACGCCATTAGCGGTCCACCCCACCCATCACCGGGTCAATACTGGAAATTGAGGCGACCACGTCGGACAACATGCCGCCTTCTGTCATTGCCGCAACGGACTGAAGATTCGTGAAGCTTGGATCGCGCATGTGCGCGCGATAGGGCCGGGTCCCACCATCGCTGACCAGGTGCATGCCGAGTTCGCCCTTTGCCGACTCGATGGCCGAATAGACCTGACCCGGTGGCACGCGGTAGCCCTCGGTCACCAACTTGAAGTGGTGAATCAACGCCTCCATCGACGTACCCATGATCATTTTGATGTGTTCCAGGGAGTTGCCCTGCCCGTCGGGGCCAACCGTGAGTGCCGATGGCCACGCGATCTTCTTATCCGCCACCATCACCGGGCCCGGCTGCAGGCGGTCCAGGCACTGATCGACGATGTTCAGCGACTGCTGGATCTCTTCCATCCGAATGAGGAACCGACCGTAGACGTCGCAGGTCGTCTGGGTGGGAACCTCGAACTCGTAATTCTCAAAACCGCAGTAGGGATTGCTCTTACGCAGATCCCAGGGCAGCCCCGTCGCACGAAGGATCGGGCCGGTGATCCCCAAGGCCATGCAGCCAGCCAGATCCAGGTAGCCAACGCCCTGGGTACGACCGAGCCAGATCGCGTTATCGATCAGCAAGTTGACGGTGTCGACAGATCGCTTGCGAGTGTGCGCGACCGTCTCGCGGATGGTCTTCTCAATCCCAGCTGGCAGGTCGACTGCCACCCCGCCGGGTCGGATGTAGGCGTTGTTCATTCGAAGCCCAGTGATGGCCTCGAACAGGTCCAGAATGGGCTCCCGGTCTCGAAAGCCCTGGGTCATACCGGTCAGCGCACCAAGTTCCATGCCGCCGGTCGCGATGGCGACCAGGTGCGAGGAGACGCGCGCCAATTCCGACATCATCACGCGGATCACGTTGGCGCGTTCCGGGATGTCATCGGTGATGCCGAGCAGCTTCTCGACGGCCAGGGAGTAGACCAGCTCGTTGTGCAGCCCAGCCACGTAATCCATCCGAGTCACGAACGTGGTGCCCTGCGTCCAGGTGCGGAACTCCATGTTCTTCTCGATGCCCGTGTGCAGATACCCGATCGCGCAGCGCATCTGGGTGACGGCCTCGCCGTCAAGCTCGACGATCATGCGCAGCACGCCGTGGGTGGACGGGTGTTGCGGACCCATGTTGACGATCAGGCGGTCTTTCTCGCCGTCGGGTGGAGCCATCACGGTGTCCCAGTCGCCACCGGTAACTGTGTAGACCTTCTCCCCCTCCGTCGTTTGGTATGGGTTGGAGGTGGTGGGCTCCTGCTCGGAGTACGTGGTGTCAGTCATTAGCTGTAGGACCTCCGTTGGTCCGGGGGCGGAGTGGTGGCGCCCTTGTACTCCACCGGAATGCCACCGAGGGGGTAGTCCTTGCGCTGGGGATGGCCAGGCCAGTCATCGGGCATCTGGATCCGGGTCAGGTACGGGTGCCCATCGAAGATGATTCCGAAGAAGTCGTAGGTCTCGCGCTCGTGCCAGTCATTGGTCGGGTAGATCTGCACCGTCGAGGGCACATGCGGATCGGAGTCCGGACACGTGGTCTCGACGCGGACCTCGCGATTGTGTGTGTAGGACCGCAGTTGGTAGACGGCGTGAAGTTCGCGGCCAGCTTCCTGCGGCCAATGCACGCCACTGACACCCAGCGACATCTCGAAACGGAGCATCGGATCGTCGCGCAGGGCAGCCATCACCGTGGGCAAGTCCTCCCGGCGAACGTGGAACGTCAATTCGCCGCGGTCGACGACGACCTTCTCGATCGCGCTGGCGAACCCCTCGCCGAGGACTGTGGCCAACTCGTCGGCAACCTCGTCGAACCAGCCGCCGTAGGGGCGAGGAGACGAGCCGGGCATGACGATCTGGACGTCGAGTCCGCCGTAACCGGACACATCCGGCGAGCCGTGCACACCGAACGCGCCCTTGCGTCGCTCCACTCGAGCGGGAGCAGCCTCGACCGTGCCGGGACTCACCTCGACCGCTTGGCCGGGAACTTCTGCGTCAGTCACCGGAGCAGCCCCTTCATGTCGGAGGTGGGCACTGCCTCAAGCGCCAGTGCCTCCCGCTCGACGACCTGGTCCTCGCGATTAGCGCCGATCTTCATGTGCAGAATCTCCTCGCGCAGCTTCAGGATTGCGTCGATGAGCATCTCCGGCCGTGGTGGGCAACCCGGTAGATAAATGTCCACCGGCACCACGTGGTCCACACCCTGGACGATCGCGTAGTTGTTGAACATTCCGCCCGAGGACGCACACACCCCCATCGAGATCACCCACTTGGGGTTGGGCATTTGGTCGTAGACCTGGCGCAGGATCGGAGCCATCTTCTGGCTGACGCGACCGGCGACGATCATGAGGTCGGCTTGGCGCGGAGACGGCCGAAAGACTTCCATGCCGTAGCGGGCCAGGTCGTAGCGTGGCGCGCCGGAGGCCATCATCTCGATGGCACAGCAGGCCAAGCCGAACGTGACAGGCCACAGTGAACTCTTGCGCGCGTAGCCTGCAACGGCCTCGACGGTCGTCAGCATGAAGCCGCTGGGGAGTTTCTCTTCGATACCCATGTCAGGCGCCTATTCCTTCGGTCATATCAATCCCACTCGAGTCCACCGCGGCGCCACACAAAGGCGTAGACGCACATGACAGTCACGATGAACAGGATCATCTCGACGACTGCGAACATCCCCATGTAGTTGAACGAGACCGCCCAGGGGTAGAGAAAGACGATCTCGATATCAAAGATGATGAACATCATGGCCGTCAGGTAGTACTTGATCGCGAAGTGGCCACCGCCAACCGGTTGCGGAGTGGGGTCGATTCCGCATTCGTAGGCGTCGCGTTTGGCACGGTTGTAACGCTTGGGCCCGGTCAGTGAAGCCAAAATCACGGAGAAGACCGCGAAACCGGTGGCGAGCACTCCCAGGACGAAGATCGGCAGATACGGATTAGCCACGGGCACTCCTTCCATCTGTCGAACTCGTGCTGGCTGGCTGGCCGGCTGCTCGCATGGCGTGTGTTACCTGGACCGCATTGGGCCGACACCGGTCGAGCCAGAACCCAGGCTGTCCCATCCTAGGGAAGCTGGCTTCATTTCTCCCGCTGGCCATCATGCTGCCGGTGCGACCTTAGCGAGTGCGTTCAGCACCCGATCGGTGGTATCGCCCCCACGCGGATCAGTCAGGTTGGCAAGGAGCTTCAAGACGACCTTCATCGCGCGCTCGTGACTGAGTCCCCGCTGGGTCGCCAACCGCATCACCCGAGGCTCGCTGATCAACTTCACGAAGTACCGGCCGATCGTGTAGTAGCCCCCATAAGTGTCTTTGAGGATGCGCGGGTAGGCGAGCAGTTCATGCTCGCGCTGGGTCGACGTAGCCCGCGCGAGCGCCGCTGAAATGACGTCCGCCGCGATGGCACCGGATTCCATGGCGTAGGCGATGCCTTCACCGTTGAACGGATTGACCATGCCCCCCGCGTCGCCGACGAGCAGGAGGCCACGGGTGTAGTGCGGCTGCCGGTTGAAACCCATCGGCAGCGCCGCGCCGCGAACCGGTTGGGTCATGTTCTCCGGCACGAATCCGCGCTCCGGTGACAGCCGATTGAGCCACTGCTCCAGGAGTTGCCGTTGGTCGATACCCCGGAACTGCTCGGCGCTGCTGAGCAGACCGATTCCCACGTTGGAGGTGCCATCGCCCATCCCGAAGATCCAGCCGTACCCGGGTAGGAGTCGCTCACCGTCATCGAGCTCGAGCCAGGTCTCCAACCAGTCATCCCGACTGGCCGGGTTGCGGTAGTAGGTACGCATCGCAACGCCCAACGGCCGATCGTCGCGCTTGTGCAGGCCCATCCCCAGACTCAGCCGGGTGGAGTTGCCGTCAGCGGCGACCACCAAGCGCGCCCGGTAAGAGACCTCATCGCCGACGGTCCGGCCAGCTTCGTCCACTGGCTTGGCCGTGACACCAACGATCCGACCGCTTCGGTCGTCGGTGATCGGGCCGGTGACATTCGTCCGTTCGCGCAGTTGAACCCCGGCGGCCACTGCCCGCTGCGCCAACAGTTGGTCGAAGTCTGCGCGGGGTCGCACGAGTCCGTAGTCCGGAAAGCTCGCGAGCTCTGGCCACGCGACCTCGAGCTGTTGGCCGCCGCTGACGATCCGAAGACCCTTGTTGTGTAGCCAACCGGCCTGCTTGGAAACATCGATGCCCATGCCGACGAGTTGCTTGACGGCTCGCGGGGTGAGGCCGTCGCCGCAGACCTTCTCGCGGGGGAACTGGGTCTTCTCCAGCAACAACACCTGCAGGCCAGCCTGGGCTAGGTGGTAAGCAGTGGCCGATCCAGCCGGGCCAGCACCAACCACGATGACGTCGGCCTGGCCCGCCGTTGCGGGGGCAACCGATTGCTGTGTCACGGATCGTCCCAATCGTCGACCGGTACGTGCGCTTGTGAAAGCGTTCACGAACAACTTCCGGCGGGAGTCTACGCCTGCCCCGCGGCTGGTGCGTGAACCGTCCGCCCGGTTGCCCCCCGTGGTCAACGAGCCCGTGCCGGGCGGCTGATCGAACCCTCGCGACTACAGTCGAATCGCGCGGTGCAGGGCGACGATTCCGCCGCTCAGATTGCGCCACTGAATGTCGGTCCAACCTGCTTGGCTGATGATCGCCGACAGCTCCTGCTGATTTGGCCAGGCACGAATCGACTCAGCCAGGTACACGTACGCCTCGGGATTCGACGCGACCTTCGTCGCGATCCCGGGTAGGGCCTTCATCAGGTACTCGAGGTAGATCCGCCGGAACAACGGCGCCGACGGAGTGCTGAATTCGCAGACCACCAGGCGGCCACCGGGACGGGTGACCCGCCACATTTCCCGGAGGCCCGCCTCGGTCTGCTGGACATTGCGCAGCCCAAAACTGATGGTCACCGCGTCAAATGCCCCGTCGGCGAATGGCAACGCCAAGGCGTCGCCAGCCACGAACGGGACTGCTGGCAATCGCGATGCCCCGACTCGCAGCATGCCGATGGAAAAGTCACACGCGACCGCGTCGGCACCGAGCTGTCGGAACGGTTCGGTACTGGTGCCGGTGCCGGCGGCAAGGTCCAAGATCCGCTCACCGGCTGACGGCTCGACCGCTCGAACTACCGCTTTGCGCCATGCCCGGGTCTGGCCGAGGGAAAGCACGTCGTTGGTCACGTCGTAGCGGGCAGCAACGTCGTCGAACATCCCAGCGACCATTCCGGGTGTCTTACTCAGATCTGCTCGAGTCACGAGCCTGACGCTACTCGGTGCCGCCGGCCGGTCAATCGGTGCGACAACCTTTGCCCGGCTGCCCATAATTACGTGCCGACCGACGACGGTGATGCCACGCAACGCAGGCGTACCCTGATCCGGTGACTCCTTCCCCGCGGGATCCGGCCCACCCGGGTCAGCTGTTTGTCACCACCGTTCCACTCGACGACGACCGGGAACTACTCGAACTGTTGCCGGATGCCTATGCACTGGCGTGGGTTCGCGGCGGCGAGGGTGTGGTTGGTTGGGGTGAGGCCGCCCGCTATGAGGTCGGTGGCAGCGAACGCTTCAGCCGGGCAAACCGCTGGTGGGCTCGCCTTTGCGCGGCCGCCCGGGTGGATGACACCGTGCTGCAGGCGGGCACCGGCCCGGTTGCGTTCGCATCGTTCGCTTTCGATTCCGAGCCGGGACGCAGCGTGCTGGTCGTACCTGAGGTCGTGGTCGGTCGGCGAGACGGCAAATCGTGGCTGACGACGATCAGCGCTGATCAAGACGGACTGCCCACCCCTGCCATCGGCGAACCGACTCCCATCGTCAATCCGGGTCAGATCCGCTCCGACGTTGCTGGTCGCCAGATCGGACAATGGAAGGCAAGCGTCACCGAAGCGATCACGGCGATCAATGCCCACGAACTCGACAAGGTTGTCTTGGCCCGAGACGTGGTCGCGACCGCCGAACGGCCGATCGATCCGCGTCACCTGCTTGCCAGATTGGCCACGGAATTCCCCTCCTGTTGGGCCTTCAGCGTCGACGGAATGGTCGGCGCGACCCCAGAACTGCTGCTGCGTCGCGAGGACGACCGGGTGACCTCGCGGGTGCTTGCGGGAACGGTTCGCTCCGACGAAGACCGCGGCGAGGATGGCCGACTGGCTCAAGCCCTACTTGGGTCGGACAAGGATCAAGAAGAACACTCCTACGCTGTCAGCTCGGTCGCTGCGGCACTGTCAGCCCACTGCACCGACTTGGTGGTCCCGATCCGGCCTAGCGTGCTGCGCCTGGCCAACGTTCAACACCTGACGACCGATGTGACCGGGATGCTGGTGGACGACACCCCCGTGTTGGCGCTGGCGGCCTCCTTGCATCCCAC
>JAGNDY010000039.1:1778-18610 GCA_018003655.1 Candidatus Nanopelagicales bacterium | reverse complement strand
TGCAGCTAATTGCAGATGAGGCTGTCCCGAACCACGCGGGCTCGGGACAGCCTCATTGCTGGGACCCACCCGCCGCGGGTTGAGATTGTTGCTCTCCCAGACGTAGCGCGGCTGGGTCTACTCGAACCGGCTGGTGTCGCCGGACCCACGGCGCAGGATCTCCGGGATGCCCTCGGACAGATCGATCACGGTGGTCGGCTCGGCGCCGCAGTCCCCGGCATCGACCACGGCGTCCACTTGTTTGTCGAGACGTTCCTTGACCTCCCAGCCCTGCGACATGGGCTGCGCATCTCCGGGCAGCAGCAAGGTCGTTGACATCAGCGGTTCGCCGAGTTCGGTCACGAGAGCCTGCACGACGGCGTTGTCAGGGATTCGTACCCCCACGGTCTTCTTCTTCGGGTGCATCAGTCGCCGTGGCACCTCCTTCGTCGCGGGCAGGATGAAGGTGTAACTGCCCGGTGTCGAGGCCTTCATCAATCGGAATGCGGTGTTACTCACCCGGACGAACTGGCTCAGTTGAGCGGAGTCGTGACACACCAATGTGAAGTGGTGCTTGTCGTCGAGGTGTCGCAGTTCCTTCATCCGGGCGAGGCCCTCAGCGTTGCCCAACTGACACCCCAGTGCGTAGGAGGAGTCTGTCGGGTAGGCGATCAGCCCGCCAGCACGCACGAGGTCGAGCACTTCCCGAATCATTCGCGGCTGCGGGTTGTCTGGGTGGATGTCGAAATATTTGGCCACAGTCAGACCCTACGCGGGCGCCCGCCCCTGCGCCACGGAGCCGAGATTGGTACCCGGTGGTTACTGCCAGCCCAGGGGAGCATGGTCTGGATAGTCAGCGCGCTGCGCGCTCTCGCCCTGAGCGACAGCGGACGCTGGGACGTCAGGAAACGTCGTCGCGGATCACGACCACGGGGCACGGCGCGTGGTGTACGCAGTATGAAGCGGTTGATCCGAGGTGCATTCCGGGGAAGGAGTTGCCGCGACCGTGGCTGCCGATGACTAGGGAAAGCGCACCCTTGGCGGCGTCATGGAGAGCCTTGCTCGGCTTCTGCTCGACTAGTCGTGTCTGGATTGCAACGCCAACTCCATCGTCCCCAAGTCTCTCGAGAGCCTCTGTGATCGTCTTGTCGAAGGCTTCGGCGGCATCGCGCCCGTAGTCGGCCTCGACGTGGGCCGGTGTGATCCAAATCGTGCTCGGAACCTCCCACGCGCCGATTGCATGGACATCTGCGGTGAGCAGTTGTGCGTGGCGGACTGCCCATTCGAGCGCTTTGATGCTCTGGTCGGAACCGTCTACTCCGACAACGATGAAGGGCTTGCTTCCCTGGCTCATAACAACTCCTAGAGGGTCAAATCCGAGAGCGCTCTCACATGGATCACCTAGATCCGATGTACGAAGGACAGCCTAGTGGTGCGCGTGATGACTGCTAGCGGTTCCATTGGACCCTCACGTGGTCGCATGCGACGACGTCTCCACCACCATTGCTGTGCTGGTCTCCTTCATCAACCACATCAGTGAATCTATTCAGACCGCGACGCTGTCTGTCCGTTCTCGGCCGGAGCTTTGTCGCTGGGGGTGAACAATCCATCGCGGCCATCCACGAGATCGACGACCTCACCGCCGGTCCCGCCCCGATGGCAGCTCGAGAGCAGCAGGTGTCGGAGCGGCAAGACGAGCCGGGCCAGCTCCGGCTGTCGTCAGAAGGAATCGCCACCTCGTTAGACCGATCCGGTCGCTATTGGGTGGAAGGAGACCGACGCACTGTGTCAACCGGCAGATCACGTGTAGTTTGCGGGAGTGGCCGCAGGCGCGGTTTCGATTTTCCGCGACAACCGCAGTCTTATCGAGGAGCCGAAAATGATCAAGATTGCCGTGAAGCTATCCCTCGCTGTGGGGACCGCCGCGACACTTGCGTTAGGGCTCCCACTCGCCAGCGCTTCAGCGACGACCGACCACGGCCCTACTGTGCGCAAGAGCAAGTCGTGCCACGGGAAGATCAAGACCCGCGATACGCAGTGGATCACCACCCCGGACGGTCTGTCGACGGTGAAGTGGAAGGCAGGCGCCTACACGTGGCAAATCAGTTCGAACTTCAAGGTCCACCTCGGCTACTCGTACAAGAAGCGCTGCAAGATCGCCAAGAAGACCCTCAAGAGCTTCTACGTCGAAGGCATGACGTACGACCAGTGGTACGGGTACAAGGCAACCAAGAAGAAGACTAAGTGGGTTAATCCTGAGGACCACTCCTCAATCACTATCAGGATCGTCCGAAGCTTCTGACGAGACGGTGGGCCGCGCACAATCCCAGCATCGTTGTTTGGTAGCCACGTGCAGCGCGACGGTCCGCAATCACGCCAGTCTGGTGCTCGTCTGCTCTATGGGTGAATACTTGGCGTCATGAGTGAATCGAAAGACCAACCGGCCACCGACGCGCAGGAGCCCGACGCGGGTACAACCGAGACTGCGGCCCCGGACTCGCGGGAGCAGATGAGGATTGCGCTGGAGAAGAAGAACGAACAGAGCCGCGCCGGGTCTGCTCACCTTGATGGCCACGCGAAGGCTGGCGGGGTACACGGGAAAGCTGGTGGCGCTCGCCAGTTCCGGCGCAAGAGCGGCGGCTGACGCCGGTGTGCCGCAACATCACGACGCTGCGCGGGCTGGAACCGCCACCAACGGAGGCTGAGATCCGCGCCGCCGCAGTCCAGTATGTCCGCAAAGTCAGCGGGGTCGGTAAGCCGTCCACAGCGACCCAGCCAGCTTTCGATGAGGCAGTGGATTCGGTGGCGGCGGCCACCTCGAAACTGATCGCCCAGTTACCACCTCGCCGTAACCCACCTGTGACGGTTCCGCCGAGCAGACGCGGGCATCCCGTCTGAAGGACGACCGCCTTACGTGAGTGACCAGCGTCACGTTAGGACTGGGATTGTTGAACGCTCAACCAACCTTGTAGTCAGTGATAGCTAATCTGACCAAGGGAGAACTGCAATGTCCGTGACCACCGAAGTACCCGCGTTGCTGGCACTGGATCCGGTAGCCCAAGACCTACTCTTCCGCGATGCGCGCACGGCTAACACTTTTACTGACGAGCCCGTGACCGAGGAACAACTTCAGGCCATCTACGACCTGGCCAAGTGGGCTCCCACAGCCATGAACTCCCAGCCCTTACGGCTGGTTGCCGTGCGCAGCAAGGAAGCGCGTGAGCGGTTGGTCGGGTACATGGCAGAAGGTAACCGCGCGAAGACCGCTACCGCCCCATTGACCGTGATCCTCGCAGCGGACGTTGACTTCCACGAGCATCTCCCGCGGGTGTTCCCGCATGCCCCAGGGTTGAAAGACAACTTCAACGACGAGCAAGCGCGCGCTGGACTCGCTGGCAAGCAGGCGTGGCTGCAGGCCGGATACTTCATCCTCGCCATTCGTGCCGCCGGTCTGGCCGCTGGTCCGATGAGTGGGTTCGACGCTGCGGGTGTTGACGCCGACCTGCTCGCTGGCACAACGCTTCGATCTTTCGCTGTAGTCAACATTGGGCAACCTGGACCGGACGCGTGGATGCAGCGCAATCCGCGTCTTGAGCACAAAGAGGTCGTCAGTGTCCTCTGATTCCACAGTCGTGAACGTGTCGTGGTGACTGCGTGATTGCGCACGCAAGCCGATCCCGGAAGCTAGCTGTGTGTACCGCGCCAACCATCACGGTTCGACTGGCACACTGTGCAGGTGCTTAAAGATGAAGCGGAATATGTAGTCGCTGAGCTTCGCAAACGGGATGTCTTCGCCCATCTCCACCACGTGGGTGTTCAACGGGTGGGGGTCCGCATCGTCTTGCCCACGGGAGCGGAGGCGATCTGGGATGCCGACGGCGCGGCCGGACTCGAAGCCCAAGTCATGCGCGACGGTGTGCTGGTCGACTTCGTCCCCGTCATCCCGGGATCTGCCGATTTCACGGCCGAACAAGTGGTTGACGCGATCGCCAACGCCGACTACGGAAGTGGCTGAGCGGCTCACCTCTGATTCTCCACATGTGAACCGCGGGTCACGCCCTTTGCACAACCTTAAGGACGTCTGGGAGAAAAGCCACCACGCCGGGCAATTCTTTACGCCATGTCCACACATGTTTCGAACTCCAACGGTGTCACCCTCCAGTCCGCCTTTCAGGTCGGGGCATCCGTTCCGTACCTGCTCGGCTTCCAACCGTCGAGCAGTGCCGTGTTGGTCTTCTCCCGCAATATCAACAACGAGCTCGTCGTGACGGGTCGGCTTGATCTGCCGAGCGTCGAAGATGAACTGGAAGCGTTCTGTCACGGATGTGCGGTCACTGCCAAAAGTGCGGTCGAGGCCGGGGCAACCTCGGTCCACATCGTCTTGTACCCCGCGCAGGACTCGATGGATGATCGGTCTTTGATGGCGGCGGTCACGGTGGTACTTCAGGATGCCGACCTACAAATCGAAGGCCGAGGCCGCATCGAGCAAAACATGTGGACTGATTACGATCGGCCCGAACTGAGTCCGACGAGCATTTCCGAGCACGGATCGGAGACCGCCTTCAAATGGGCTGCGAACGGAATCTCCTATGTCGCTGACCGAGACCAACTTGCCGCAAGCGTTGCCGGTCCGCCGACACCAACGGCGCGCGCTGTCGCTGAGTTCATCGACAGCGCGAATGGGCTTACCACGCGTACGGTCGCGCGCACCGCGTCCCTGCGTCGATCCACCGAGGACGCGATCTTTGGCTATCTCACCGAGGACCTGAGCATCGACTTGCGGGACAACTCGCCGAAACTCCCGCCCCCGGACGAATTGTCCCGGTGGTTCCTGTCACTGCCTGATCGCCGAGTTCGAGAGCCACTCATGTGGCGACTGTCCCAGCGGACGGCCCGAGACCCACACACGGTCGACCGACTAGCGCGCTTGGTCCGCAATTGCCCGTTCGACCGCGCTGCGGCTATCGCCTCGGTGCTGGCCGCTCATGCCTGGCAGACCGGAAACGGTGCGTTGGCTGCCATCGCGGCGAAGCACGCGCTGGACAGCGATCCGCGAAACGTCCTCGCCGATTTGGTATTCCGGGCCGTGACACAGGGTGTGCACCCGCGGGTGTGGGAGGAAATGCTCGCGTCGATGACGCTGCGAGACCTGCGTTCAGGCACCGTCCACCACTCTTAAGGGCCACCATGGGTGTCGATGTTGTGCGACGGGTGGGGGTGACCTGCCAGGATCGGCGGTATGAGCACGCTCGATCACCTCGACCTGTCCTTATCGTTGTCCAAGCGCGAGGAGGCCAAACGTCTCAAGCGCGCACAGGAGCGGATGCTTTATTTGCGCTTGGTCCTCGGCGGGATCTTCGACGGATCAGGCACTCTCGGACCCCCGGTGTGCCTGGTGTTCGAAGGATGGGACGCCTCCGGCAAGGGCGGAGCGATCAAGCGCGTCGTGTCACCGTTGGATCCACGGCACGTGCGAGTTGCCAGCTTCGCCGCCCCCACCACGGACGAGAAGCGCCACCATTTTCTGGCCCGCTTCTGGGAGCAGCTACCCGGCTGGGGAGGAATGGCCGTACTCGACCGCTCCTGGTACGGCCGCGTACTGGTCGAACGAGTCGAAGGATTCGCGACCGAGGACCAGTGGCGGCGCGCTTACGCCGAGATTCGCGGATTCGAACGCACCCTTGCCGACGAAGGCATGTTGATCCTCAAGTTCTGGATGCATGTGTCGGACGAGGAGCAACTGCGTCGGTTCAAGGCCCGGCAAACCGATCCGTTGAAGTTCTGGAAACTCACCGACGAGGATTGGCGCAACCGCGAGCAGCGCAAGGCATACGAGGAAGCCGTTGTTGAGATGCTGGAGCGAACCGATACCAGCTTCGCTCCGTGGGTCCTGGTGGAGGGCGACAGCAAGCGTTACGCCAGGGTCAAAGTCATCGAGACTGTCGTCGCTGAGATCGAGCGGGCACTTGAGCGGGTCGGCATCGAACTGCCCCCCGAGACGCCAGGGAGTTAGCTGCTCGACGTATGGTCTGTCGCCATGCACTTCTCTCGTCGGGGGACGAGGGGATTCGGTGAGGGTCATCGCACGATCCCTGGACACCGCTTTCTCTTCGCGATGACCCGTCCCAACGCGCGCCCAATCCGCTGGATCGTGCCTGTCGGCGCGGCCGTGGTGCTTGCAAGCTGCAGCGCAACAGGCGTTGCAGGCGACGTCCCGCAGGTGGTTGACCTTGGCGGCGAGGTAAGCGCTGCACCTCCGCGCGCTGACTCCGACGCGGCTGGCGCAGCCAGCAGCGGCAGGCCGAATGCGTCAGCCAGTGATCAGCGGGCGGACGACTCGCAGTTGCCCCTTCAGTTGTCCACGCCACCTTCGGTGTCGCCAGAGCGCGCGGCGGTTGCTGCCGCGGCAATCGCCGATTACGCGGCCAAAGTGGGCATTACGGTTCGCGACCTTCGCGTTTCCACAGAGTCGCCCAACTCGTCCGATGCCGACTTATCGGCCGAAACGAATGGGCGCCCAGTGCGCTTGGCGGTGCTGGTGAGTCGGGTCAAGGGCACGTGGAAAGTTGTTCAAGCACGCCAGATACCAACGGGACCGACATCGTGAGGAGGTCCGCGCGGACCGGGCGGTCCGTATGGCTGGTTGCGGTCATGCTCGCAGCCATCGCGTTGGTTCTCGGCGTTCCCCAGAGTGCGTCTGCAGATCCTGGCTGGAGCGGAACAGGCGGTGGCTGGAGCGGCCACGGTTCGGTGTTCCTCCCAGGTGGCCAGCAGGTCGGTGGACCCGCCCGCGGCGATGACGGAACTGGCTGCGGCGCAATGTGTCAATGGTGGATCGTGCCGATGTGCGGTCTGACTGGCGCGTACAGCTGTGAGGCGCTCGGGGCATGCGAGAACAAGGGGGAGCGACGCTACTTCGTCTACTATCGGGGTCCCGGCGCGCTCGATAGTGTGCTTCAGTCCGCGTACTGCGCCGTCCCCGGCCAGCGCCCGATATCGACCCAAGAGGTCGGTCAGTGGGTCGGTCAACAGATTCGCGCCCGGGCTCCGAAGCTGCACGTAGGGCTGCAACCTCGCGGAGGAGCCGTCACCCAACTTCCCACCATCTTCCGGACGGGTCAGCCTGCGAGCTTTCAGCGCTCGGACTCGTTGGCCGGGGTGTCGGTGCGCTTTAAGGCCGGAGCTCGCTGGCGCTGGACGTGGGGCGATGGCTCGCATACCGACACCACGCGTCCTGGCGGTAGATGGCCAGACATGTCACTTACCCACACGTACCGTTCCGATGGCCACGTGGGAGTGGCGGTTCATGCGTACTGGAACGCTCAGTTCTGGGTGGGGGAGAGTGGACCTTTCGTCGTCGGCGGCGAGCCCGTCTCGCAGTACGATCAGCGAACCATCAAGGTGAGGCAGGCCCGGGCTGTCCTGGTAGCTGGTGACTGAAAACCTAAGAAACCGCCGCCGGATCGCGAGGCGCGGAATATCGGTGAGCCCCAGGGAATTACAATGGTGGGTGTCCGGGGAAAACCGGAAAATCCTAGCTCCTCTTGACTGCGTCTACGCGGCCCGAGCTACCCATTTCCGTCTACATCATCGAGAGGTCGTCTGTGTCGCCGTCCCGCACCGCATCGGCTCCAGCAACCGCCAAGAAGTCACCGGCGAAGAAGGCAGCTACGAGCAAGCAGAAGGCTGCCACAAACACCAAGTCCTCGACTGCGAAGGCTCCGACGAAGAAGGTCACCGCGGCCAGTAAGGCCCCGGCAAAGAAGGTCACCGCGGCTAGTAAGGCCCCCGCCAAGGAATCGGCGAAGCCCGCGAAGAAGCCCGCATCAAAGAAGGCCCCCGCGAAGTCGACGACTACGAAAGCCCCCGCCAAGTCGAGCACAAAGTCAGCCGCGAAGAAGCCCGCGACCACCAAGGCTCCCGAAACCAAGGCCGCAGCTAAGGCGACCCCTGCGAAGGCACCAACCAAGAAGGCCGCCACAGCGAAGGCACCAGCGAAGAAGACCGCCACAGCAAAGGCTCCCGCGAAGAAGACCGCCACCGCAAAGTCAACGTCCGGCGACGCAAACCTCAAATTGGTCGACGAACCGGTGAAGAAGGCCAGCCGTTCCCGCAAGGCGGCAAAGGCTGCTGACGCCGACGTGCCCGAGGCGGAACTCGGGGCAGCAGCGGTACTGGAGAAGGAACTCGAATCAGAACTCGCCGAGGATCTTGCGACTGTTGACGGTGCCAAGACGGCAGATGGAAAGAAGCCGACCGAGGGCGAAGCGTTCGTGCTCTCCGAT
This sequence comes from Candidatus Nanopelagicales bacterium, assembly GCA_018003655.1. Classification (NCBI taxonomy): domain Bacteria; kingdom Bacillati; phylum Actinomycetota; class Actinomycetes; order Candidatus Nanopelagicales; species Candidatus Nanopelagicales bacterium. Next base: position 10,346 of record JAGNDY010000039.1, on the reverse strand, counting down.
GTGGACGACACCGACGAGCCGGTGCAGCAGGTCACCCAGGCGGGCGCTACCGCAGATCCCGTCAAGGACTACCTCAAGCAGATCGGCAAGGTGCCGCTGCTGAACGCCGAACAAGAGGTCGAGCTAGCCAAGCGCATTGAGGCGGGTCTGTTCGCAGAGGAAAAACTCGCCGCCGGCGTCAAGGAATCCAATCTACGCGCTGACCTTGAGTGGATTTCCGAAGACGGCAGGCGGGCCAAGAACCACCTGCTGGAGGCGAACCTGCGGCTGGTTGTCTCGCTGGCCAAGCGGTACACCGGTCGCGGAATGCTCTTCCTGGATCTCATTCAAGAGGGAAACCTCGGCCTGATTCGCGCCGTCGAGAAGTTCGACTACACCAAGGGCTACAAGTTCTCGACCTATGCGACCTGGTGGATCCGCCAGGCCATCACCCGCGCCATGGCAGACCAGGCCCGCACAATCCGTATCCCCGTCCACATGGTCGAGGTCATCAACAAGCTCGCCCGCGTCCAGCGGCAGATGCTCCAGGATCTCGGTCGCGAGCCGACTCCCGAGGAGCTAGCCAAGGAACTGGATATGACGCCTGAAAAGGTCGTCGAAGTTCAGAAGTACGGCCGCGAACCGATCTCGCTGCATACCCCACTCGGTGAAGATGGCGACAGTGAGTTCGGCGATCTGATCGAAGACTCCGAGGCGATCGTGCCAAGCGACGCGGTGAGCTTTACGTTGCTCCAAGAACAACTTGAGTCAGTGCTGGACACCCTGTCTGAGCGCGAGGCCGGAGTTGTTCGCATGCGCTTCGGTCTCACGGACGGTCAGCCAAAGACGCTGGACGAGATTGGCAAGGTGTACGGCGTCACGCGGGAACGCATTCGCCAGATCGAGTCCAAGACGATGTCGAAGTTGCGGCACCCGTCTCGCTCGCAGGTTCTGCGCGACTACCTGGATTAGGCCCCGGCGCCGTTAACGGTCCGTGTGACCCAGAACAGCTCAGTCGGACGGAACCATTGGTTCCGGATCGAGGCGATCGCTTTCATCATCGATACGAGCGGCTAGGGGCCGCAGTGCATCGAGGTGCTTACGGGCGTGGTGGCTGCAGAACAGCAGTTCGCCGCCTGAGGTGAGAACGACGCGTACGTAGGCCGTTGCACCGCACCGGTCGCATCGATCTGCCGCGGTCAGTGAGGCCGCGGGCGCCAGTGTTGGGGTCATGGGTCCACCTCCTGCTCTCAAGCGCTGCTAGCTGTCGTGCCAGCCTCGCATCTTCCTAACAGTCTCGCATCCCTAATTGCTTCCCACATCAAGTGAAAGCCAAGTTCGCCCTTGGCGTATTGGTTCTTCATCACAATCGGTCATTGACAGGCGTTGACTCCTTGTGTGGGTAGCCTGCGGGGGTGGCTGCGACCAAAGAGACTTACACGGCCAGGGACCTGTCGGTTCTTGAAGGCTTGGACGCGGTCCGTAAACGACCAGGGATGTATATCGGCTCGACAGACTCTCGCGGCCTCATGCACTGTGTGTGGGAGATCATCGACAACGCAGTCGATGAGGCTCTTGTCGGCCAGTGCACCCAAGTGACCGTGATCCTGCATCGAGACGGCTCCATTGAGGTCCAAGACAATGGCCGCGGAATCCCCATCGATACTGAGCGGAAATCCCGTCTGTCCGGACTCGAGTTGGTGATGACCAAACTGCACGCGGGCGGAAAGTTCGGCGGCGGTTCCTACAACGCGGCTGGCGGCCTGCACGGAGTCGGTGCGAGCGTGGTCAACGCTTTGTCGGTTCGCATGGATGCCCAAGTCGACCGCAGTGGCAAGATCCACGCGGCATCATTCCGGCGAGGGGTCACGGGCCACTTCGACGGTGACGGCCCGGATGCACCCTTCAGTAAGAAGTCCGGTCTGCAAGTGCTCGGATCGGTGCCCCGACGCCGAACCGGAACACGCATCCGGTGGTGGCCAGACCCGCAAGTGTTCACCAAGGACACCGAGATCTCCTTTGACCGGTTGTTGGGTCGCGCGCGGCAGACCGCGTTCCTCGTGCCGACGCTGACGCTGACCGTCCGCGACGAGCGGACAGATGAGCTGCGGGAGGAGAGCTTCAAGTTCTCCGGTGGCCTCGACGAGTTCGTGGACAACCTGCGCATCGGCGAGCCCGTCACTGGAGTCATTCGGCTGACCGGCGACGGCCACTTCCATGAAACCGTGCCGGTGCTCGACTCCAAGGGGCACATGCATTCCCAGGAGGTGGAACGCGAACTCGGCGTTGATATCGCACTGCAGTGGGAGAACGGCTACGAGACCACTGTGCGCTCGTTCGTCAACGTGATCGCCACCCCGAGCGGCGGAACCCATGTCGCTGGATTTGAGCGCGCCATCAGCAAGGTGCTCAACGAGCAACTGCGGAACGCCAAAATCCTCAAGGGCAGCGAAGACAATGTCACTAAAGACGATGTGCTCGAGGGCATGACTGCTGTGATCACCGTGCGCGTGCCGGAGCCGCAGTTCGAGGGCCAGACCAAAGAGATCCTGGGCACACCGGCGGCCTCCCGGATCGTGGCCAACGTCGTGAGCAAGCAACTGGGTGCCTGGTTCGCCACCCCGCCCCGCGGCGCCAAGGTCCCTGCGCGGGCCGCGCTGGAGAAGGTTGCCAACGCGTCGCGAGCCAGGCTCGCCGCACGGCATCAACGGGATGTCGCCCGACGCAAGACCGCGCTGGAATCATCTGCGCTGCCGGCCAAGTTGGTCGACTGCCGAAGCACGGACCCGGCTGTTTCGGAACTCTTCATAGTCGAGGGCGACTCCGCGTTGGGCACCGCCAAGCTGGCCCGCAATAGCGAACGACAGGCGCTGCTGCCGATTCGCGGGAAGATCCTGAACGTTCAGAAGGCCAATGTCTCCGACATGTTGAAGAACGCCGAATGTGCCGCGATCCTGCAGGTCATCGGTGCCGGATCGGGACGATCTTTCGAACTTGATTCAGTCAGATACGGGAAGATCATTTTGATGGCCGACGCCGATGTCGACGGTGCCCACATCCGTTGCCTGCTACTGACCCTTGTGCACCGGTACATGCAGCCACTGCTGGAAGCCGGCAGGGTCTTTGCCGCAGTGCCCCCACTGCACCGCATCGAGGTCAACGGTCGTGGTGGTAAGTCAGGCGAAGTCATCTACACCTACTCCGATGACGAGATGCGCCGAACGATTGAGCGGCTCGAGTCAGAGGGCAAGTCCGTGAAGGATCCGGTTCAGCGATTCAAGGGCCTTGGCGAGATGGATGCCAAGCAACTACGCGACACAACGATGGACCCGGCGCATCGCCTGCTGCGCCGCGTGACGTCCTCAGATACCCACGCCGCAGCGCAGGTCTTCGATCTGCTCATGGGTAGCGAGGTGGCCCCGCGCAAAGAGTTCATCGTCGCCGGGGCAGCTGACCTGGACCGCGACAGAATCGACGTCTAAACCGCCGATACCGGATCGCCGGCGGCTCCTGGAATTGGACGCTCAGCAGTCAATCGGCTCGAGCACGCCAGATTCGACGTGATAGAGGGCCCCACCGACGACCACTCCCGGCGGCATGAGCGGCAATGAGCGGATGCGCTGCACATCAGTTCCCAGCGTCTCTAGTTGGTCCTCGACCACTCGGAACTCGAAGCTGCGGGTGTCGGTCCCGTAGTCATCTTGGATCTGCTGGTGAATCTGCTCCTCGGTCGCGGAGGCCATTTTGCAGTTGGTGTGCGGCATTACCAGCACTCGTCGCACGTTCAGTAGGTACGCGGCCAGGAGCAAGGTGCGCGAGACGTCGTCAGTCACCCTTGCGCCGGCGTTGCGGAGAATCTTCACGTCGCCGGCCTTCATGCCGAGTAGCTCAAGGGGGTTAATCCGGGAATCCATGCAGGTCACCACAGCCAGTTCGCGCGCGGCGTTTCCCGTTAGATGTTGATCTCGAAACGCCGCCGCAAAGTCCTGGTTCGCTGCGAGGACGTCGCCGAAGGATTCAGTGGGGAACTGCGTCATGCGTACATCATGCCGATTCGCCCGACGAGTGCCCCGGGAAGACCCCATGTGTGGGGTCGATGTGGGGCGCAGCGTTGTTGACGGCGGTCGCTGCCTCTCCAAAACCAACGGAGATCAGGGCGACCTTCCCCGGGTAGTGGGTAATGTCGCCAGCGGCGTAGACGCGCTCCATATTTGTCGCCATCGACGTGTCGACCAAGATGTGGCGCTTCTCCAATTCCAGTCCCCATTGCGCCAGTGGACCAATATTGGCGATGAATCCCAATGCCGCTACCACGGTCTGAGCTTTGATCGTTTCGGTGGCCCCGTCGGCCTTGCTCTTGACGCTGACCTGCTCAATCCAATCGGCACCCTCAACGCCGTCCAACTCCGCTGAAGTGATGAGCCGCACGCCAGCGTCGCGAACCTTGTCCACCAGCGAGGCGTGCGCTCGGAACTGCTCGCGCCGGTGAACCAAGGTCACCGACGCCGCGATCGGCAGTAGCGACCACGCCCAATCGAACGCCGAGTCGCCACCCCCGATGATCACGACGTCCTTGCCCGCGTGATCGTTAAGCCGAGGAACGAAGTAGACGACCCCTTTGTCGATCCATTCCTCCCCAACGGGGATCGGTCTCGGCTTAAAGGACCCGATCCCTGAGGTGATGACCATGGCTTTGGCGCTGATGCGAGTCCGTGCGTCGGTTGTGACTGTGACGCCGTCGGAGTGGTTCTCGAACTCGATTGCCTGCTCGCCCAGGAAGTAGGTAGGACTGAAGGCGTTGGCTTGTTCGACTAGGCCGTCAACGAGCTCGCGTCCCTTGACCACGGGGAAGCCGGCGACGTCAAAGATGTCCTTCTCGGGGTACATCGCCGTGATCTGTCCGCCCGGCTCAGGTAGTGCGTCAACGATCGCTACCGAGAAGCCGCGGAACCCGGCGTAGTACGCCGCGTAAAGGCCGGTGGGCCCAGCGCCAACAATGAGCATGTCGCATTCGTGTGAAGACACGGTGCTCACCGTAGCCGCAGTCCCCAGCCATGTGCGGAAGGCACGTCCAGATCATCGCCAACGCGCATCAGTTGGGATCGTTGCCTGGCTTCCATTTGATCCCACAACCCATCGATGGTTTGTGCGGCTCGGGAACTGGCTGCCCGGCGATGGTTTGCTCGATGGCGGTTCGCAGCATTTGGCCGTCAATCGGGACGCCGTTCTTCGGGGTCGAACCGTCGAAGGCGCCGCGGTAGGTCAGGAGTCCTTGTTGGTCGTAGAGGAAGAAGTCGGGGGTACAGGCGGCGTTGAATTGTGTCGCCGCAACCTGGTCGGCGTCGATGAGGTAGTCGAACTGCCAGGTGGCCCGCTGCTGCTGGGAGCGCAGGCCGGCGGCGTCATCGTCTGGGTACTGCTCAACGTCGTTGGAGCTGATCGCGATCACGTCGAGGGTGGGTCCCTCGAAGACACGAGTCAACTCGCCGATCGCCTGCTCGAGGTGACGAACGTACGGGCAGTGATTACAGGTGAACATCACCAGAGTCGCTCGATCACCGACGCTGCGGCGGGTGTTGACGGGGTTGCCGTCGAGGTCGGGGAGTGTCACATTGGGCATCGGAGTGCCGAGCGGAACCATGGTGGATTGCAGCGCCATGGCATGAGCGTAGCTTGGCGACGCTCATGGATCCGCGTTGCTTTCATCGCCATCGTGCGCGGCACTGGTAATCGACTTCCTCAGGCGGCGCCGAGCGTCCTCGTGACCTGCTTGACGGCGGCGAACTGGGTGATGTGCAGAGGGAGGCTGCGGCCGGGGCGCGCAATCCGCGCGAGAAGTCGCGTCGCCTGCGCGATTCGCCGAGGACTAGTACCGGGCAGGTACAGGCCGTTGATCACGTCCGTTGCATCCGGTGCCGATTCGAGCGGCAGTGTGTACCGCCTCGTCTCGTAGTTGATCAGGGTGAGGTCGGCGCTCTGGCAGGCGGTCTGTATCGCGCGGCGAGTGAGTGTTTGCGGCAGTTTTGGAGTCGTCCGCAGGCCCGTGAGTAGTGCGCTGGTAGCTAAGAGCTGGTGTCTGGTCGGCGGTCCCGTGGTCGGGAACATCGCTGCAAGGACGCCGCCTGGGGCGAGCACCCGGCCGATTTCGCCGATTGCAGGACGTACTGGACGCATAAGCATGAGGGCCATTGAGCAGAAGACGGAGTCAAATTCTTCACCGCGAAATGGCAGCGCCCTTGAGTCTGCGAGTAGTACCTGGGTTTGGTCGCTGTGCGCGCGAGCGGCACGAAGTTCGTTGAGCGCTACGTCCACACCGACGTAGGCGGTGGCCTCTGACAGATAGTGGGCGACCGGTGCCGACCCGCAGGCAACGTCGAGAGCGTTCAACGGTCTTTTGGGAAACGAATCCACCAGATCGTGATACGGGTTTCGGCCTTGCCCGTCATGTGCGCGGTTCAGCAGGCGTTCGGTGATTCCGGGGTTCGCGGCGTGATAGTCCGCTAGATACGAATCCCAGTCGACTCCCACCTTAGACATCGTGCTCCTTCACCACCGATGTTGCCGATCCACGCCGTCGGCTAGTCACGGTCCGGATGGCGCTGCTTCGCGCGCGCGATGTCCGGGCTGCCGGTAGCAAAACCGGCCAAGGCAAGCATTCACTCGGTATCTCGCCATGGAGCAGACCGTGCCACCGCGAGGCCCTGGCTGGCATAGAGTTCGGTTCTGCCCACCGACGAGTGCAAAGCGAGGCGACTGGTGTCCCGAGAAGTGCACGAAGCCGAATACAACACCGAGGAGGCCGGCCGACATGCGACCAATCTGGAATTGTTTCTCGACTTGGTCTTTGTCTTTGCGGTCGGCCAAATTGTCAGTGTCCTCGATGGTGAACTGAACCTCGCCACATTCGCCCGAGGCCTCCTGTTGGCGTGGCTCACGTGGTGGCTATGGACCCAATTCGCGTGGTTGGGAACTTCCATTGACTTAAGTGAGAGATCGAGATCTCAGCTGCTGGTGCTCATTGCTATTCCGTTGACGCTGTTGATGGCGATTGCGATACCGGACGCGTACGGTTCGACTGGCCTGCAGTTCGCGGGCGCCTATCTGGTGGTCAACTTGCTCTGCTTGGCGATCCAAGGTCGTGGCCTGTGGTCAGACCCCAAGGCCCGTGCTGCGTGGCTGCAGTATGGGCCGATTGCCGCGATCGCCCCGCTTCTGCTCGTAATCGGGGCGTACTTCGAGGGGAATGCCCGAACAGGGCTATGGGTAGTCGCCGCAGTCATTAACGTATTCAGCGCGCTGGCGGCTGGACGCCAGAACTCAGAAGGCTCCAGGCAATGGCGAGTCGACCCGACTCACTTCGCCGAACGGCACGCGCTATTCGTCATCATCGTGCTGGGTGAGGTGGTGGTGGCGATCGGAGTAGCGGCGTCCGGTTCCGAACTCGGTTTCAGCACCCTGATCGGGGCAGGGGTTATCGCGGCGGCAGCCGTTGCGTGCGCGTTCTGGTGGACCTACTTCGCGTTTATCCCCGACGCCGTGGAGACGGCATTGCGTCAGGCGGCGCTGCCGAAACGCGGCCGAGTTGCCCGGGACCTATTCACCTTTTGGCACTTTCCGTTGATCTTCGGAATCCTGCTCTTCGCACTGGTCGCGGAGCACGTCGTCGTGGATCCAGCCCACCACCTTGACTGGGTGAACCTGGGCGTGCTTGTCCTCGGTGTTGCGCTCTTCGCTAGTGCCCTTGATGTCATCAAGTGGCTGGCCGTGCGCCGCATCGGACCGGAGCGTCTGATCGCGATCGGCGTGGTTGGCGTGATCTGCGCGCTGGTCGGGCCGCACGTCCCTGGCGCGCTGACGTTGGCGATGGTCAGCGTCGTGTTGGTTGCGATGCAGGTCATTACTGTGCGGCGCTTCGAGAATGCCCGCAGTACGTTCGACTAAGCCCGTCACGCCAGAGCGCACGACCGTCACGTCGATGATTCGCGCCTAGTCGGCGGGTGCCTCCGCAAGTCGCGCTTTGCGTTGCCCGGAGCGGTAGAGCACCAACAGGATGAGGGCGAGCAGCGGGCCGCCGATGTCGGCAGGGATCGCCCAGACGTTGTCTGGCGCGTGGTTGTCGTGTGCGACCAATTGCATGATGTGGCCGACGGCGTCGCCCCAGAACGAGATCGCCAACGCCACCACAGCGGCTGTCATCCAGCCGTCACGGAAGTGGCGCCACGCACAGCCGACGCCGAGGACGCCTATCGCGATGTCACCCCAGCCCACTTCCCACTCGAACATCGATGGTGCGTAGCCGATGCTGCTGGAGGTGTCGGACGAGCCGCCGGTGACGTGCGGCAACGCGGCCAGGATCGTCCACGCGCCGCCAAAGACCAGCACCCAGAGCAGCGCCAACTCGAGCACCCGATGCCGTGTTCGGCGGTCGGGTTTGCGGTCGACTAAGACATGGATTGCCCAACCGATGAGGATGATGATCCACGGGATGAGGAAGAAGAAGCCCATGCTGACTCCTAGGCGCAGTATGACGGCGGATGGATCCTAGATTAGCGATTACGCCTCGGCTGGTGCGACTGGTGCGATTGGTGC
>JAGNDY010000039.1:0-1678 GCA_018003655.1 Candidatus Nanopelagicales bacterium | reverse complement strand
TGGTGCGACTGGTGCGATTGGTGCAACGGCAAGGTCTTCGTCAGAACGTTGTTCTGGCAGTTCAGCGAGGGTGAGGGCGAGTTCCACGTCATCGGGATCGTAGCCAGCGGCAAGCAGGACTGTCCCACGATCGAATGACACACCGAAGCCAGGCAGTGGCTCGCTGCCGAAGACCAGGGCCTCCAGCACCGCAACGATTCGCGCACCCGCCTTGCCGTCTCCAAACGGATTTGTCTCTGCGGCACGTTCCCGCTTGCTCACTGGCGAGTTCAGGTCCTTCAGCACAGCATCGTGAATGAGGTCAGGATCCGTTCCCGTCAGCGTCAAGACGCCCGCGTGCACACCCTCCATGCGTTCGGACGATTCGCGGGTCACCACGACGGGTGTGCCAAGACTCGGCGCCTCCTCCTGCACACCGCCAGAATCGGATACCGCGACATCGGCACGCTTGAGCAGATGAGCAAAAGGCACATACTCAAGCGGTTCGGTCAAAATGACATTTGGCAGCTCGCCGAGGCGGGGAATCAGGTCGGCGCGCACCTTGGGATTTGGATGCATGGGAACCACGATGAGCGCATCCGGTCGCGTCTCGGCGATGCGCGCCAGTCCGTCGGCGATGCCATCGATGCCGTCTCCCCAATTCTCGCGCCGATGGGTGGTCGCCACAATGACTGGCCCTTGATGGGCATCGACGCGATGAAGTCTTGGGTCGGGCCATTCGACGGGCTGTTCGGCCGCCCACAGGATCGCGTCGATGCTGGTATTTCCAGTGACATACGTGGTCACCACATCGATGCCCTCATCAACCAGAGCCTGCTGACTAGTCGTAGTGGGAGGTAGGTGAAGTGCGGTTATCGCGCTGATCAATCGGCGGTTCATTTCCTCCGGGAACGGAGTGTGCAGGTCGCCAGTTCGCAGACCAGCCTCCACGTGCACGACGGGCAACTTGTTTGTCGCCGCCGCCAACGCACCCGCGAACGCTGAGCTGGTGTCGCCCTGAACAACGATGAACGCCGGATAATGAGCCTTGGTATTCGGTTCCCGCAGGTACAACCTGGGCTTCAGTCGCCGTTCCGGATGTCCGCCGCGAAGTTCGGTGAGAACCCCGTCAACCGCTGCCAGCACGCGCCCGGTCAGGTCGGCGACGGTGGCGCCCGGATCCGCAATGCTGAGTTGAAAGTCGATCTCTACCCCGGCCTGTGCAAGCAGTTGCGGAACCATGTCCGGATGCTGTCCGGTATCAACGACCAACGGCCTGATGCGGGTTCCCCGCATAGCCTGGATGACCGGGATAAGCTTGATGGCCTCGGGTCGTGTTCCGAAGACGAACAGGGCGTTGACGCGCGGGCGCTTCACAGGTGCGGTCATCGGCGAGCTCCTGAACGTGTTTCGCGACTCATTGCCTGATCAACTATCGCTCTTTGGTGGGCGAGTGTCATTCGCTCGTCGCTCGCGTAGCGCAGCGTCACCAACCCGTGAATACCGCAGCGCGAGTCGTTGGTTCTGTCTGACGACGTCCGCCCGGCAGATGCTCACGTGGGGCGCACGCGTGTAACCTTCGGCTATGGCCAGGGAACCGACACGCCACCGAAGCCACTGGGGGTGGGGCTTCGAGGATGAACAGGCAAGTTTTGAAGAGATTCAGTCCGCGACGGCCATGGTTGGACAGCACCTCGGG
>JAGNDY010000038.1 GCA_018003655.1 Candidatus Nanopelagicales bacterium | reverse complement strand
GTGGTCGCGTCCACCCAGGGAACGATTCGTGCCAGGGCAGTGGTGATCGCCGTCGATCCGACCTCAGTTGGCAAACTCGTGGCTGGCTTCGCGGCGCCCCAAATGAATGCCGTCACCACCTGGTACCACGTGGCCGACCAGGACCCCAGCGAGCTTGCCGGCGGCGAGCCAATCCTGGTCCTCGACGGGGAGAACCGTGGCCCGCTGGTCAATTCCGTGGTAATGAGTAATGCCGCTCCCACGTACGCCTCCGACGGCCGCGTCCTGGTCGCCAGCAGCTCCTTGGGCACCCACCCGGGCGTGACCGACGATGCGGGGGCAGCGCGTCATGCGGGTTTGCTATTCGGAGTGGATACCACGCGCTGGCAACTCGTGGGGAAGTTCGACATTCCGCACGCCTTGCCAGCGATGCCGCCACCATTGACCGTTCGCAAGCCGGTGCGCCTCGGTGATGGGCGCTACGTCGCCGGTGATCACCGTGACACATCGAGCATCCAGGGGGCCCTCGTGAGTGGTCGTCGCGCAGCCGAAGCCGTACTGGCTGACCTGGGGTCGATCCGATGACGGTCCCGGTCTCAACGGGCGCAGCCAAGATTGGCCTCATCGGCTACGGACTCGCCGGCTCGGCCTTCCACGCTCCGATCATCAGCACCACCGCCGGTCTGGAGTTGGCTGCGATCGTCACCGGGAGCCCCGAACGCGCGGACGAGATCGGGCAACGCTACCCAACCACTACCGTCGTGCCTGACGTTGCGACGCTATGGGAACTCACCCTCGACGCCGTCGTGATCGCAACACCCAATAGCTCACACGTACAACTGGCCAGCGACTGCATCGAGCACGGAGTCGGCACAGTCGTTGACAAGCCATTGGCGTTAACTAGCGCGCAGGCAGCGGACCTGATCGTCGCCGCCGACGCCGCCCAGGTGCTGCTGACGACCTACCAGAACCGCCGCTGGGACGGTGACTTCCTCACTGCGACCGAGCTTGTTGAGTCTGGGACGCTAGGGGCGGTCGCCCTGTTCGAATCTCGGTTCGAGAAGTGGCGACCAGAAGTTTCTGATGCCTGGAAGGACCAGACACCAGCTGAAGAAGGCGGCGGCATCCTCCTTGACCTGGGTAGTCACCTGATCGACCAGGCGGTCCTGCTCTTCGGCGTGGTTACCGGGGTCTACGCCGAGGTTGACGCTGTCCGCCCCAGCGCGATCGCGGAAGACAATGCCTTCCTTGCCCTGACCCATGCCGGTGGAACCCGCTCGCACCTGACGATGAGCGCTACCGCTGCGGACCTGGGGCCCCGACTGCGACTGCTCGGCACTGAAGGCGCGTATGTTTCCTGGGGACTTGACCCGCAGGAAGCGGCCCTACGACGTGGAGACCTACCGGGCGCTGGTTGGGGCGTACTGCCAGCAGACGATTGGGGTACCCTGAGCGGAACAACCACCCCTGGGCCGCTACCCACACACCCAGGCGACTACCCAGCCTTCTACCGGGCGCTGGCCGCCGCTCTTCGGGATGGTGGGCCGCCGCCGGTTGATCCATCCGACGCCGTGACCACGCTGCGGATCATCGAAGCGGCCCGCGAATCGTCAGCGTCGAGGACCTTCGTGAACCTGACCGCATAGGTCCGGGCCTGCTCGCTAGAGCGGCCCGAGATGCCTCGCGAGTGTCACATGACTAACGTCGTGGAACATGGCGACCGGCACTGCATCGATGCTGACCGCCTTCCCGACGATGCGTGGGTATCGCCGCCGCTGGGGTCGACGCGATCTGCTGGCCGGAATCACGTTCGGAGCGATCACCATTCCGGGCCAACTGGCCACTGCCCAACTTGCCGGGATGCCACCAATCACCGGGCTCTACGGCTTCTTTGTAGCCTGCGTGATTGGTGCCGTCATCTCCGGCAATCGTCACTTGGCCTTGGGGTGCGACAGCACGGTGGCCCCGATCCTCGCCGCTGGTCTGGCCACCTTTGCCGTCGCGGGCTCCCCCCGATACGTGGGATACGTCGCGGTGACCACTCTGCTGGTGGGCATCATCTTGCTGATCGTCGGCGTCGCGCAGTTGAACTGGGTGGGCGACCTGCTCTCCAAACCGGTTGTCACGGGATTCCTCGGCGGCATCGCAGTCACGATCGTGGTCCATCAGCTACCGGGGTTGTTCGGCGTTGAGGCCACCGGCAGCCTGCCGATTCCGCGGGTCCTGTCGGTCATCGGGAACCTCGGTGAGACGAGCGTGGAGACGCTGGTCGTCGGTGTCCTGGCTCTTGCGGCGCTGCTGACCGTTCCGCGGTTCGCACCCAAGTTCCCGACCGCGCTGACTGTGCTCGTCGTCGCGACGGTCGCGAGCACCGCCCTGAACCTCGCTGGCAGCGGCGTCGCGGTACTTGGCGCACTACCAGCGGGATTGCCCTCGATCACCCTGCCGGCGCTGTCCTTGGACACGATGTGGATCGTGCTCCCCACCGCGATCGGCGTTGCCATCATCTGCTTGGCGCAGACCTCGGCAACGAGTCGGACGATGGCGGCCCTCGGTGGCTACGAATCCGATGTCACTAGTGACTTTCGCGCGATCGGTGCGGCGAACGTGGCGTCAAGCCTGGTTGGTTCGTTTGCCCTCGACGCCAGTCCCCCGTCGTCCACCATCCTCGCCGACTCGCGGGGAAGGACCCAAGCTGCGGCCCTGGTCGCGGCGACGATCACACTGGTCCTGATTCTCTTCGCCGGACACCTGATCGCCAATCTGCCGATGTCGATTCTGTCGGCCGTATTGATCTACATTGCGACCAAGATATTCCGCCTCGATGACATGAAGGCGATGTACCACTACTCGTGGCGATCCTTCGGACTGATGATGCTGACGATGTCCGGTGTCATCCTGCTAGGCATCGAGATTGGCCTTGCGCTCGCCGTTTTGATCGCGTTCATCTATCGCGCCAAAGTCGCTGCTCGACCGGAACTCCTGCCCCTCGGACGCACCGACGACGGCGCCTGGCTGCCGGAAGTCGACGACCGATCCCACGTGCCCACCGGCGTGGAGGCCTATCGGCTCAATGGGCCGCTGTGGTTCGGCAACGCGAACTGGTTCAAGCTCGCCATGGTCGATGAGATCAGGGATGGACCGGGAAAACCGCTGTTGCTGGTGCTTGATGGCACCCGCATCGACGACATCGACTTCACTGGAATCGATGCGCTCAAGCAGATCATCGAGGTCTGCGTACTGCGCGAAGTGACGTTTGCCATGGCTTGCCACATCGGCCGAACTGAAGAAGCGCTGAACCGTGGGGGAATTGCACGTGAACTCGCAGGTGAACGGGTTTTTGATTCGGTAGAAGAGGCAGTACAAACGCTCGGACCAACGCACCGACGAACCCACGGAGCAGGCGATGACTGACGACGCGCAAGACAATGCGGGCACCGACCCTGACCAGTTGCCCAGCGATCCGCAGATCGCCAAGTCAGCGAAGTTGGGCAAGAACGCCGCCGTCGAGGATCAGGCGAGCCTCGAAGACCGTGCGAAGGTCAAGAAGAAGGCTGTGGTCAGCGGCAACGCGCGCGTTTCTAGCAAGGCCAAAGTCACCGGCAACGCCCGCGTCAGCGGTCGAGCATGGGTCCACGGTCAATCGCTGGTGACCGGCGACGCGGCCATCTCTGGCCACGCGGAAGTCTCGGGGAACGCCCAGATCAGCGGCAACGCGCAGGTCTCCGGTCGTGCGGAGGTCGACGGCAACGCGGTCATCACTGACGATGCCTGGGTATTTGACGATGCCCTGGTCTCCGGCAATGCTCGGGTTGGCGGTCAGGTCGCCGTGTTTGGCGATGCCCAGATCAACAAGAAGGCCGATCTGGGCGGACGTGCTGCAGTTGCCAACGGGGCACGCATCGATGACCCCGCACACGTGGTGAGTCAGTTGGATGAAACCACCGGAATCGTGTGGACCGTGTACCGGGTGAAGAAGAACAAAGCCGCCGCGATGCGCGATCGCGATCCGGTCGACTTAGCCGATGTGCCCGACGAACTCTGGCGACGCGCGGTCAAAGGCTGGAAGGCCAAAGGTCGATAGGCGCTCGCGGTTAGGAGTTGGGCAGTTAGCGCCCTGAATTACGCCAGAGCCTGCTGCAGGTTCTGGTCAATCGCGGCCAGGAACTCTTGGGTGGTAAGCCACGGTTGTTCTGGGCCGACGAGCAAGGCGAGGTCCTTGGTCATCTTCCCGGACTCCACGGTCTCGACACAGACCCGCTCGAGAGTCTCGGCAAACGCCGTCACCGCTGGGGTGCCGTCCATGGTCCCGCGGTGGGCCAACCCCTGCGTCCAGGCGAAAATCGATGCGATCGGATTGGTCGAGGTCGGCTGGCCCTGCTGGTGTTGGCGATAGTGGCGAGTGACCGTTCCGTGGGCCGCCTCCGCCTCGACGGTCTTGCCGTCCGGCGTCATCAGCACCGACGTCATCAGGCCCAGCGAACCGAAGCCCTGAGCGACGGTGTCGGATTGGACGTCGCCGTCGTAGTTCTTGCAGGCCCAGACGTAGCCCCCCTCCCACTTCATCGCAGCGGCGACCATGTCGTCGATCAGGCGATGTTCGTAAGTCAGTCCGGCAGCCTCAAACTCGGCCCTGAACTCACTGTCGTAAACCTCTGCGAAGATGTCCTTGAACCGACCGTCGTAGGCCTTGAGGATGGTGTTCTTGGTGGACAGGTAGACGGGGTAGTTGCGGTTCAGTCCGTAGCGCAGCGAGGCGCGGGCAAAGTCGCGGATGGAATCGTCCAGGTTGTACATACCCATTGCGACGCCACCACCCGGGAAGTCGAAGACGTCGAACTCCATCGGGGCCGAGCCGTCCTTCGGCGTGAACGTCATCGTCAGGGTTCCTTCACCGGGTACGACGAAGTTGGTCGAGCGGTACTGATCGGCGAAGGCGTGGCGGCCAATCACAATCGGCTTGGTCCAGCCGGGAACCAGTCGAGGGATGTTGCTGATGATGATCGGCTCACGGAAGATGACGCCACCGAGGATGTTGCGAATCGTGCCGTTGGGCGACTTCCACATCTCCTTTAGACCGAACTCCGCAACACGAGCCTCGTCCGGGGTGATGGTTGCGCACTTGACTCCAACGCCGTACTTCCTGATGGCGTTTGCCGAGTCGATGGTGATCTGGTCATCGGTGGCGTCACGGCTCTCGATACCCAAGTCGTAGTACTTCAGGTCGATGTCGAGGTAGGGCAGGATCAACTGCTCCCGGATGAAGGACCAGATGATGCGGGTCATCTCGTCACCGTCGAGCTCAACGACCGGATTGAGTACCTTGATCTTGGCCATGCGAGGACCCTTCTACGTTGGGGCGTTCCCGCGGCCAGACCAGACGGCGGGCGGTTCGACTACAGGCTCGCTACGTCGGCTTGCTTGGCCCGAACAGCCTCGGCAGCGGTATGCAGCGCCGCCAACTCGTCGTCGGTGAGGTCGGTCTCGACGACCTTGCGGACACCGGCGCTACCGATTTCGGCCTCGACGCCGAGGTAGACGCCATCAACGCCGTGTTCACCGCTGACCCAAGCACACACCGGCATCACAGCGCCAGCATCATCGTGGACAGCCTTGGCCATGCGGGCAGCGGCAGCCGAGGGCGCGAAGTAGGCCGAACCGGTCTTCAGCAGAGCGACAACTTCAGCGCCGCCATTGCGTGTGCGATCGACCAACTCGTCGATCTGCTCCGCGCTCAGGAAGTCCGTTAGCGGTTTGCCGTCGACGGTGCATTTGCTCGGAACCGGAACCATGGTGTCGCCGTGTGAACCGAGTGTGAGGGTCCGGACCGAACCGACCTCAACGTCGAGCTTCTCGGCGACGAAGTGAGTGAAGCGGGCGGTGTCCAGCATGCCCGCCTGCCCGATGACGCGATGGTGCGGGAAACCGGTCGCGCGCTGGGTGAGTGCAGTCATCTCGTCGAGCGGGTTGGAGACCACGATGACGACCGCGTCCGGTGCGTGCGTGGCAACCTGCTCGGCCACGCCACGAACGATCCTGGCGTTCGTCTCGATCAAGTCCATCCGGCTCATCCCGGGCTTGCGTGGCAAACCAGCAGTGATCACGACGATCTGCGAGTCAGCGATCACGTCGTAGCCCGAACCGTCAGTTCCGGTGGTCTTGCCCACGACCTTGGTCTCGTAGCCCTCGATGGGGCGGGCTTGGTTCATATCCAGGGCGATGCCCTCGGCTTTGCCGTCAACGATGTCGGTGAGAACGACGGTGGCGAACACGTCGTATTCGGCGAGCCGCAGCGCCGTCATCGAACCGTAGAAACCTGCTCCAATTACCGAGACTTTGCCCGAACGCGCCATGATGAAGTTGAGGCCCTCCCACTAGGAAATTCCGTGGTTCGACTCTACTTGGCACGGCTTGGCTAATTGGGCGCCGGTACCCAGAACGCGAACAGCAGCAGGCCCGAAGCGAAGCTGCCGAAGACGATGAGGTCCGCGACTCGCCCGCGAACCCTGAGCATCCCTGCGTCGCGATCGGTGAGGACTAGCCGAAGCAGGAACGCGACAGCGACCGATGCGCCCAGGACGATGCACCCGGTATGGACAGAGTTGGTCGCGACCACGATGAGCCCAATAGCCATGCCGCAGAGGACCAGCGAAATGGGCCACTGCGGCAGATGCACGGCGGCAGAGCCAAATATCGGAGTGGGTTTGCGCGACGGTTGAGCATCCACCGCCGCGGTACGCTCAGCGCCGGAAGTCACGTATTGACGGTGGACCGCTCGCTCGCTCGCTGATCGCAGCGGAACGACATTGCCAACTGGCAACGGTAGGTCTGAACGCGGATCCGGAGCGGTCTGCGAATCGGCCGCGGTGTTCGAATCCGGAGCGGTTTGGGACTCGCGAGCACGCAGCGGATCGACCTCAGGCTCGGGTCGACGGTCCGCGCTGGCAGTCACAAACCCCAACATAGGCGGTTAGCCACCGTTTTCCCCGTTATGTCCGCACCTGTTTTGAGCGGTTTCCACGACGTTGCGCAGCAGCATCGCCCGCGTCATGAGCCCAACGCCGCCTGGCATGGGCGCGACGTGGCCAGCGACGTCGAAGACCGACTTGGCTAGGTCGCCAGCCAGACCATCTGCGGTGCGCGTGATTCCGACATCGAGTACGGCCGCACCAGGCTTGATCATGTCAGCGGTAATGAGGCCAGCGACACCCGCGGCAGCCACCACGATGTCGGCCTGCCGTGTCTTTTCGGCCAAGTCGCGCGTTCCTGTGTGGCACAGCGTCACCGTTGCATTCTCGGTGCGTCGGGTCAGCAGCAGACCCAGTGGCCGTCCAACCGTGACGCCGCGGCCAATGATGCACACGTCCGCCCCGGCAATCGGCACGTCGTAGAAGCGCAACAACTCGACGATTCCTCGTGGCGTGCAGGGCAGCGCACCGGCTGCCCCGAGGACCAACCGGCCAAGGTTGACCGGATGCAGGCCGTCGGCATCCTTGTTCGGATCCATCGCCTCCAGTACAGCCTGCTGATCGAGGTGGGCTGGCAGCGGCAGTTGCACGATGTAACCGGTGCAATCGGGATCAGCGTTGAGAGTGTCGATGGCCGACATCACCTGATCAGCGTGAGCGTCTGCGGGCAGATCAACCCGAATCGAGCGGATGCCGACCTCGGCACAGTCACGATGCTTGCCACTGACGTAGGCCTGGCTGCCCGGGTCCTCCCCGACCAACACGGTGCCGAGGCCGGGCCGGATGCCTGCGGCGACCAGTTGCCCGACCTGCGCAGCGAGTTCTGCCTTAACAGCAGCCGCGGCGACCTTGCCATTGAGAATTTGTGCAGTCACGTTCCCCGATTATGCCCCCGTCCGGAAGCGCGACCGACAGCGGCGAGCGCAACTGCCCCACCCGTCACCAGCACTCCGACGACGAGAGTGACGCTCACCGGCCGACCAGCCTCCGGGAACGCGATGTCAAGGACGAGCGCTCCCGTCACCTGACCAGCGATCGAGAGCAGCGCGAAGAGCAGGACACCGAGGGTTCGAACGACGCTGGCGGCGACCACGATAAAGGTGACACCGATGAGGCCACCGAACCACAGCACCGGGTTCTGCAGCGGGTTTGGTGGGCTCACCCAGTTGTGGGGTCGGACCAGGTGGCCGATCAGCAGCGCCACGGTCAGCCCCAGCCAGCCAACGACGAAGTTGACGAATCCAGCCGACCACGGCGAGTGGGCGACCACGGCAACGCGGCCATTGATGGCTTGTTGAATCGCAATAACGGCACCGGCGAATAGCGCGAGCAACAACGCCGGAACAACCAGCGAACCGCTGCTGACCTGGCTGGAAACGGCGATCGCCACGCCCAGCGTCGCAATCAACGCTGCGATGACTCGTCGAGCGGTAAACCGCTGGATCCCCGCCGGTCCTAACCCGAATCGATCCACGAAGAGGGAGTTGCCGTTCTGGGCGGCAACGACCGCGACCGTGAATACGGCGACCCCGAGGTACTGCACCGTCAGACCCTGCGCCGCAACGAAGGTCGCACCGCCCAGTCCCCCGAGCAGCTGCCACGGTGGCAGCCGTAGCTTCGCTCCCGCATGACCGCGCACAGCAGCACCCACTCTGCGAAGGGACGCGCGTTGTCGCGGAATGAGCAGGGCGATGGCAGCGACCACAATCAACCCGACGCCGAAGCTCAACCAGGCCGCGTAGATGCCGTCATCGAGCACTTTGCCGAGTTCGCCATTGATGCGCGACTGCACCACGGTCAGCGAGCCGACCACGAATGCGCCAAACATGGCGGTCGCCAGGATCGCGCGCGAGTGATGGGCCGTCGCTACCGAGGTGGGTCCCTGGTGCCGCGACACCACTAGTGGAAGAAGTGCCGTGTGCCAGTGAAGTACATGGTCGCGCCCGCTGCAGCTGCCGCGGCAATCACTTCCTCATCGCGCACCGAGCCCCCCGGTGAGACAACCGCGCGCACGCCTGCCTCCAGCAGCACTTCAAGGCCATCGGGGAAGGGAAAGAATGCGTCTGAGGCAGCGACCGCGCCGCGAACTCGGTCTTCACCGGCGCGCGTGACCGCGAGCCGGGCGGAATCAACGCGATTGACCTGCCCCATGCCAATCCCGACCGCAGCCGTGTCACTGGCAATCAAGATTGCGTTGCTCTTGACCCCGCGGCACGCTCGCCACGCGAACGCCAGGTCGGCAAGGGTCGATTCATCGCAGGCCTGTCCCGCTACCAAGCGCCAGTTGGATGGGTCGTCGCCCTCGGCCGAGATCGCATCCTTGGCCTGCATCAACAGTCCGCCGCTGATCGGTCGCGTCTCGACCCGCGGCCCTGTCTCGACCGGACTAGCCTGCAGGATCCGCAGATTTGCCTTCTGCTGCAGCACGGTCAGGGCCTCGGGCGCGAAGGCCGGCGCCACGATCACCTCCGTGAAAACATCGACGACGTTGCTCGCCATCTCCGCCGACACCTCGCGATTAGTCGCGATGACGCCACCGAAGGCGGAGATCGGGTCAGTCTCGTGGGCCTTGGCGTAGGCGACCGCGATGTCGGAGCCGGTTGCCACGCCGCAAGGATTGGCGTGCTTGATGATGGCGACTGCCGGTTCGTTGAAGTCGTACGCGCTGCGGCGCGCGGCGTCGGCATCGACGTAGTTGTTGTAGGACATTGGCTTGCCGTGCAGTTGCTCGGCTTGGGCGAGTCCTGGCGCCGAATGCTCGGTGACGTACAGGGCGGCTGGCTGGTGCGGGTTCTCGCCGTAGCGCAGGATCTCGGCACGCTCCCACACACCGGCAACCCACCCTGGGAAGCCTGCCTCGCCGTGCTCCGGGGCGACGACGTTGCCCATCCACGACGCAACTGCAACGTCGTAGCTAGCGGTGTGCCGGAATGCCTCCGCCGCCAACGCCTGCCGTTGCGCGAGGTTGAAGCCGCCGCTTTCGACGGCACTAACGACCTCGGGGTAGCGACTCGGCGAGACAACCACGGCCACCGACGGGTGATTCTTTGCCGCTGCCCTGACCATCGACGGACCACCGATGTCGATCTGTTCGATGCACTCGTCTTGGCTGGCCCCGCTGGCGACCGTTGCCGAGAATGGGTACAGGTTCACGATGACCAGCTCAAACGGAGCGACGCCTTGTTCCTCGAGTTGGACAAGGTGTTCGGCGAGTCTGGTGTCGGCCAGGATGCCGGCGTGAACCCGGGGATGAAGTGTCTTCACTCGACCATCGAGCATCTCCGGAAACTCCGTCAGATCCGCGACCTGGGTCACGTCGATCCCGAGTTCAGCGATGGTCTTGGCAGTCGATCCGGTCGAGACGATCTCAACTCCTGCCTGGGATAACGTCTGCGCGAGCTCGCCAATCCCGGTTTTGTCGTATACCGAAATTAACGCGCGTCGTATTGGTCGTTCGGTCACTGGAACCAAACCTGCCTTCCGGAGATGGATAACGATTGACGGCACAGCCGTTCGATGGTGTCCACGAGCAATTCCCGTTCGAGCACTTTGATGCGCTCATGCAAGCTCGCCTCGTTGTCGTCGCGCTGCATGTCAACACTTGCCTGGGCCAGCACCGGTCCCGTGTCCACCCCGGCATCAACCAAGTGGATCGTGCACCCGGTCACTTTCACACCGTAGGCAATAGCGTCTCGTACCGCGTGGGCACCCGGGAATGCCGGCAACAGCGCTGGGTGGGTATTGACGATCTGATCCGGGAACGCGCGCAGAACCTCCTCGCGCAGGATCCGCATGAATCCGGCACTGACCACCCAGTCCGGTTCGAACCGTTGAATCTGCCGCGTCAGTTCCTGGTCCCAGGCAACGCGATCGCGGTGGTCGGCGGGATCGACCACGAAGGTGGGGATGCCTGCTGCCGCGGCTCGATCCAGGCCGGTGATTCCAGCTCGGTCTGCACCGACCGCGACCACCTGCGCCGGGTAGTCCTCGGCGGTTGCATCGATGAGTGCCTGGAGGTTGGATCCGGTGCCGGATATCAACACGACTAGGCGCGCGCGCGGATCACTCACACGACCGATCCTAGATGCGCACCGACCGAGCCACTGCTCCGCCGCACTGATGAGTGCCTGGCTGCGATTACTGGCCCTTGAACTCACGGCGAAGGCGCGAACGCTTTGGCATCTCGGCTGGCTGATCGGTGACGTCGACCATGGTTCGCCTCGACCGCCACCGGCGCAGGGAACGCCCGACATCGGTCAGCAGACCACCGACGATGAACAGGGCGAAGGTGGCCAGCGCTACCGGAATTGCGCTCGGGCCCATCATGGCCAGCCGGCCGGAACCGAGCCCGCCCCCGCCCACGACGCACAGCACCAACACAGCGCCCGCGGCGATGCCCGCGACCCATACGCGCTCGCGCAGCGAGGCCACGCTGCGGATCGGCAAGGGTCCGTCCCGATGGAGAACTTTGACGGCCAACCCGCCCGCGATAAGTGGGAACACGAGCAAGGCCGGAGCCCACGGCGCGGCACTTCCGGGTACCGCTGCGAACAACGGGAACGCTGGCAATGCTCCGGCACTGACCCCGAACATCGATACCGACGTAGTCCCGCCGACGGCGAAGCCCGGTCCGACCAGGTATCCGACTGCCCAACTCAGGGCATTGGGCAGGTAGGCCACCCCGAGCAGCAACAGAAACACGTTGCCGAGCAGGCCTGGGCCGAGTTGGGCCAGCATCTGTTTGGCAGTGCTGAAGTGAACAACCAGGGAGATTGCGATCAAGCTGGCCGCAGCAGCCAGCAGGGCCATGAATCCAGTGACGGCTGCGTGCGTCCGTCGCCGCATGGTGGGGGTGAATCGATCGGCCAACGAGGGCCAGAGCCCAGCCTGCCAGGATGCGCCTCCCCCGAACGCCAGCACTGCGAATAGTCCGCTTCCGATCAATGCGTACAGGGGCTCGACCGACGCCGAGTCCGTGGCGGTGAACCCAGCCAGGAACAGGCCGAACGTCGCATACACGCCAGCGGCCGCAGCCACTCCGACTCGCAGTTCGCGCCACATGCAGGCACCGCTGCGTCGTGCTGCCCAACTGCCCGCGCGCCACAACAACCAGCCGGGCAGCAACACGATCCCCACGGGCAACTCCGACACCGAACCGCCGGGAATGGATACCGGGATGTGATGGGCGACCAGCCAGGCCGTTCCGGTCATGTCCAGGGCACTGCCGACATCGCCGGAGCCTGCGCCCATGATCCAGGCACCAATGACCACTGCACCGACGATCAGCAGGGTGATGACTGCGCTCCACCCAGCGGCCAATGCGCTGGCCATCGGTGCGCTGAGCCGTTCGGTGACGGCGTCCGCGCGGCTGCGCATGACCCGGGTCCAGGCCTGTCGCCGCCCGCCTTCAGGGGTGGGTTGGCGGCCCCCGCGCGACGGCGGCCGCGCACCGGCGGAAGCATCACGCCTCGCGGCGCGGCGCAACTCCAGTCGCCGATAAGCCATGTCCGCTAGCCTCGCACTGAATCAGCGCACAACGGGCTCTCGACCCGCCGGACGCCGTTCGAGCTACAGCGATTCGATGATCTGCCGCATCAGCACAGCGGTCTCCGACGGCGTTTTGCCGACTTTGACGCCCACTGCCTCGAGCGCATCCTTCTTGGCCGCAGCGGTGCCGGAAGAACCGGAGACGATCGCGCCCGCGTGGCCCATCGTCTTGCCCTCGGGAGCCGTGAAGCCGGCGACGTAACCGACGACGGGCTTGGTGATGTGCTCGCCGATGTACGCGGCCGCGCGCTCCTCAGCGTCGCCACCGATCTCGCCGATCATGACGATGGCATCGGTCTCGGGATCGTCTTGGAACGCCTGCAAGCAGTCGATGTGGGTAGTGCCGATGATCGGGTCTCCACCAATGCCGACGCAGGTGGAGAAGCCAAGATCACGCAACTCGAACATCATCTGGTAGGTCAACGTGCCGGACTTGGATACCAGGCCGATGCGACCGGCCTTGGTGATGTCGCCGGGGATGATGCCAGCGTTGGACTTGCCTGGGCTGATGAGGCCGGGGCAGTTCGGGCCGATGATGCGCGTATTGCCGTGCTCCAGCGAGTAAGCGAAGAAGTAGGCGGTGTCGTGGACCGGGACACCCTCGGTGATCACGACACACAGTGGTACGCCCGCGTCGACCGTCTCGATAACGGCCGCTTTGGTGAACTTCGGCGGCACGAAGACCACCGAGACATCGGCACCGGTCGACTCCACTGCCTCGCCGACGGTATTGAAAACCGGGATGGTCTGACCGTTTGATTCGACGGTCTGTCCACCCTTGCCCGGCGTCACGCCAGCGACGATGTTGGTCCCGCCAGCGATCATGCGGTTGGTGTGCTTGGTGCCCTCAGAGCCCGTGATGCCCTGCACTAGCACGCGGGAGTTCTCGTTGAGATAGATAGCCATGGTGTTCGTTCCCTCTCAGACCGACGCTGCTAGTTCGGCGACCCGACGTGCGGCGTCGTCCATGGTGTCGACAAGTTCGATGATGTCGTGCTCAGCCTCGTCGAGGATTCGACGACCTTCAGCGGCGTTGTTGCCGTCGAGGCGACAGACGAGCGGCTTGTCGACGTTGTGGCCCTTGGCGGCGAGCATCTCGATCGCCTGCACAATGCCGTTTGCGACCGCGTCGCAGGAGGTGATGCCACCGAAGACGTTGACGAACACCGCCTTCACCTCGGGATCTCCGAGGATGACATCGAGGCCGTCGGCCATGACCTGGGCAGAGGCTCCGCCACCAATGTCGAGGAAGTTGGCGGGTTTGACGCCCCCGAATTCCTCACCGGCGTAGGCCACGACATCCAGCGTGCTCATGACCAAGCCAGCTCCGTTGCCGATGATGCCGACCTCGCCAGTGAGCTTGACGTAGTTGAGGCCCTTCTCGGTGGCCTTGAGTTCCAGTGGATCGGTCGCTGCGTTGTCGACCAAGGCCTCGTGGTCGGGATGACGGAAACCAGCATTGTCATCCAGGGTGACTTTGCCATCGAGGGCCAAGATCTTTCCGCTCGGATCCTTCACCAGCGGGTTGACCTCGACCAGCGTCGCGTCCTCATTGACGAAGGTGTCCCACAGGGTGACCAAGACATCGGCGACCTGATCCGCCACCGCCTCGGGGAAGCCGGCCTCGACCACGATCTCCATGGCCGTGGCCTTGTCCACCCCGGTCAGCGCGTCGATGTGCTTCTTGACCAGCGCATCGGGGTTGTTGACCGCAACCTCTTCGATCTCCACGCCACCCTCGACGCTAGCCATCGCCAGGAAGGACCGGTTGGAGCGGTCGAGCAGGAAGGATACGTAGTACTCCTCCTCGATATCGCTAGCCTGCGTGATCAGGACCTTGTTGACAATGTGGCCTTTGATATCCAGCCCCAAGATGCCTTCGGCCTTCTCGGCGGCCTCGTCGGGGGTAGCGGCCAGCTTGACGCCGCCTGCCTTGCCGCGCCCACCGGTCTTCACCTGCGCCTTGACGACGACTGTCGTCCCAATGCGCTGCGCGGCGGCTTGGGCCTCAGCCGGGGTCACCACGACTTCGCCAGTTTGAGTTGGCACATTGTGTGCCGCAAACAGTTCCTTGGCCTGGTATTCGTATAGATCCACGTGCCAACTCCGCAGTCAGTTATCAGTTTCCGATGGGGTTCTGCAAACTCTACGAGCCTAAACCCGCACCATCTAGGCTGCGGTCGCTGGGCCTACGGTTGATCGAACCCACTCGACGATCTCGGTGGTGGTGGTGCCCGGGGTGAACACCTTCGCGACCCCCAACTCGTGCAGCGGCTCAATGTCGTCCTCGGGAATGATGCCGCCGCCAAACACCACGATGTCGCTGGCGTCACGCTCTTTGAGTAGCTCAATAACTGCCGCGAAGAGGGTCATATGCGCGCCGGACAGGATGGACATCCCGATCGCGTCAACATCCTCTTGGATGGCTGCCTCGACGATCATCTCCGGAGTCTGGTGCAAGCCGGTGTACACCACTTCGATGCCAGCGTCACGCAGTGCTCGGGCGACAACTTTGGCACCGCGATCGTGGCCGTCGAGGCCCGGTTTGGCGACGAGAACGCGGATGGGTGAGGACGCCACGCTTGCTCCTTCGGTTCAATCAGGCTCGCGAAGAACGAACTGCCGACAATCACAGCACGTGACAGGCGCCCCGGCGTGCCCTGGGTTTCTACCTACGAAGCGTAGCCGCGCGGACTTTCACACGAGTGTCGAGGTGTATTGACCTGCACTTGGTCCCGAGGTGAGTTACCTTTCAACTTATGTCCGACGAGCCCGCGACCCCAACGGGGCCGATGCGCAGGGCCAGACAGCGGGCGCGTAACGCACGGATCCTGACCCGCAAAGCGCGCAAGGCCGTAGTGAGCCCCGCCGGGTTGAAGGGCACCGCGATCGAGTTTGCTTGGGTTGCCACCCATTTGGCCATGTACCCACTTGGCCTGGTCGAGGAGAAGGCGCGCGAAGAGGTGCTACGGCACAACTTGGAGGGCCTGCCGCCCATTCAACGCGGCCTCATCATCGGAGACGTGGAAGCCGCCGGAACCCCAATCATCATGGTTCACGGCGTGATCGACAATCACTCAATCTTCACCGTCCTACGCCGCAGCCTGAGCCGCCGAGGATTCGGTCGCGTCATCTCCTTGAACTACTCACCACTGACCGACGACATTCGCCGCGTCGCACGTCGGCTGGCGATGCTCGTCGAATCTGTTTGCCGCGAGACGGGCTACGAGCGCGTCCACATCGTTGGCCACTCCATGGGTGGCGTGGTCGCGCGCTATTACGTCCAGAAACTCAGCGGCGACGAGCGGGTACACACGCTCGTGACACTCGGATCACCGCACGCTGGCACGACCTTCGCGCGGTTGGCTCCCCATTCGATTGGTCGGCAGTTGCGCCCCAACAGCGACCTGCTGGCCGAGCTTGACGAGCCAGCGGCTGACTGCCGCACCCGGATGATCGCGATCTGGTCAAATCTTGACCAGGTCATCGTCCCGCAGCGAAATGCCCGGATCGTTCATCCGGACCTGAATGCTCGCAACGTGTTCGTACGTGGAGTCGGGCACATGTCCCTTCCGGTCGACGGACGGGTCGTACACGAGATTTCCACTGCGTTGTCCCACCTCGACACCGACGGCTCAACCCTCGCCGCTGGCGCCACGTCGATCAACAGCAGCACAGCGCGCAAGAGTTCACCCGTCGGCGCCAGTGACAAGCCCGCCACGACTGCGAAGGTCGCGCGCTAGAGCTTCTCGACTGGCGCGTACCGCAGGAGCAGTCGTTTTACACCCTCGCCGCCGAAATCGACGGAAGCCTCGGATGTCTCGTCGGCCCCGGCGGTGGTAACAACCGTGCCCATCCCAAACCGCGGGTGCAACACCCGATCCCCTGGACTGAGCGCAACGATCTGGCGATTGCCCGGCGACTTTGCCCCTGGGCGAGCGGCTGCCTTCACCAGTTCCGGAGCCGATCCCCAGCTCGTGTTCGGTGTCCGGCGTCGGTAGGCGTCGCCTGGGGCCATCCTGCGGCTAGGCAATTCGGCGTCGACCCGTTTGAACACCATCGACTCGTCCCGACGCCAGTCGATGAGTTCACTGGGTAGCTCATCGAGGAATCGACTCGGCGGACTGTTCACCGGAGCGCCCCATTGCCGACGCATCACAGCACGGGAGATGTAGAGCTGTTCGCGCGCTCGGGTCACCCCGACGTAGGCCAGTCGACGTTCCTCTTCCAACTCGTCGCGATCAGTCGCCCGTTGATGCGGGAATACTCCCTCTTCCATACCGGTCAGGAACACCGCCGGGAACTCCAGCCCCTTGGCCGTGTGCAAGGTCATCAACGTGACGACCCCGCCATCTGAATCCGGGATCTCATCGGCGTCAGCAACAAGGGATACCCGTTCAAGGAAGTCCTCGACCGTCGTGTCGGGGTAGTCCCGTTCGAACTCGGCGGCCACCGACTCCAACTCCGCGAGGTTCTCGACCCGCGCCTCGTCTTGCGGGTCACGGGAATCCTTGAGCAGCGCCAGGTAGCCGGACCGCTCGAGGATCTCGTGGATCAGGTCCCCGGCGTCGAGGCCACCGTCCAACTCAGCGCGCAAATCATCCATCATCTGCACGAAGGCCCGGATCGACTTGAGCGACCGAGGGGCGATTCCCGACGACTCGTCGATCGACCGCAGTGCGTCGCCAAACGACGACCGATCCTCCCGAGCCAGCGCCTCCACGGCGTTCTGCGCGGTATCACCGATCCCGCGGCGCGGCGTGTTGAGGATTCGTCGGATCGCGACGTCGTCGTGCGGGTTGACTAGCGCGCGGAGGTAGGCCATCGCGTCACGGACTTCCCGGCGCTCATAGAACCGCAGACCCCCGACGACTTTGTAGGGCAACCCGAGGCGGATGAAGACCTCTTCAAGCGCGCGAGACTGCGCGTTGGTTCGATAGAACACCGCGATGTCGGCAGCTTTTCGATCGTCGGTCCTGACGAGCCGTTCGATCTCGTTCGCGACGAACGCTGCCTCATCGTGCTCGTCATCGGCGACGTACCCGACGATCTTCGCGCCCTCGCCGGCCGCAGTCCACAGCCGCTTCTCCCGGCGCTCAATGTTGCGCGAAATCACCGCGTTGGCGGCGGTGAGGATGTTCTGCGTGGAACGGTAGTTCTGCTCCAGCATGACGACCTGTGAGTCCGGAAAGTCCCGCTCAAAATCTTCGATGTTCCGGATCGTGGCCCCACGGAATCCGTAGATCGACTGATCTGCATCACCGACAACGCACAACTCTGCCGTCGGCGCGGCCTCTGATCCGCCAGCGAACTCCCGGACCAGCATGTACTGGGCGTGATTGGTGTCCTGGTACTCGTCGACGAGTACGTGCCGGAACCGCTGGTGGTAGTAGGCCGCCGCCTCCGGAAACGCTTGGAAGAGCGCGACCGTCTGCCCGATCAGGTCATCAAAATCCACCGCACCGGAGCGCCGCAGCCGAGTCTGGTAGTCGCGGTATACCTGCGCCAGCACTTTCTCCTGGGGGGCCACCGCTTGGCTGGCAAAAGTCTCTGGATCAATCAGTTCGTTCTTGAGATTCGACACCTGGGAGGCCAAACCCCTAGGAGTGTGGCGCTTGCTGTCCAAGTCAAGGTCCTTGATGACACCGGCAAATACCCGCTGCGAATCCGCGGAGTCGTAGATCGAAAACGAGGTCGGCAGGTCGAGGCGGTCGGCTTCACGGCGCAGAATCCGCACACACGCCGAGTGGAACGTCGACACCTGCATCGACCCTGCCCGCGAGCCCACGAGTTCGGTGACGCGCTCGCGCATCTCCGCTGCGGCCTTGTTGGTGAACGTGATTGCCATGATCTCCCACGGCGCGATAGATCGGTCCCGAACCACATGCCCGATTCGACGCGTCAACACCCTGGTCTTGCCGGAGCCAGCACCGGCAACCACGAGTAACGGCGTACCGGAGTGAACGACCGCCTCGCGCTGGCGTTCGTTCAAGTCGTCAAGCAGCGGATCGGCCACCCACCGATCCTAGGTGGCGCCACTGACCGTCCGTCATCACGGCGCCTACCATTGCCGTCAGACCCGGACCGTCCCGCTTCGCTCAACTGGCAGCGGCGGTCGAGGTTGCCAGGGTGGATCGGACTTGTCGGGTGAATCGTGACCCAAGGAAGGCATTCATGCTCGAGGACAGTGAAGTCGAACGGGTGCTCGTCGTCACCGCGCACCCAGACGACGTGGACTTCGGTGCTGGCGGCACCATCGCAACCTTTACTGACGCGGGGGTGGAAGTCTCCTACTGCATCGTCACCGATGGCGATGCCGGCGGTTTTGACCCGGCGGTACCGCGCAGCGAGATCCCCACGATTCGACGAGCAGAACAGACAGCTGCGGCGGCCTGCTGCGGCGTCACCGATGTTCGGTTCCTCGGGTACAAGGACGGCGAACTGGCGGTCAGCCACGAGTTGCGCCGCGACATCTCCCGCGTCATTCGGCAGGTACGGCCACAGCGGGTGCTCATCCAATCGCCCGAGCGCAACTGGGAACGGATCTACGGTTCGCACCCCGATCACCTCGCCGCCGGCGAAGCCGCGATCCAGGCTGTCTACCCCGACTCGCGCAACCCGTTCGCGCACCCGACGCTGCTCAACGATGAGGGCTTGGCTGAGTGGTCGGTGCCGGAGGTTTGGGTGATGAGTGCCAAGGCGCCAAACCGCTACGTCGACGTCACCGAATCGCTCCATCGCAAGCTGGCAGCGTTGCGCTCCCACGAATCGCAAACCGCCCACATGACCGAACTGGACACAATGATTCGAGGCTGGCTGACGATGAACGCGACCGCTGCTGGCCTGCCGGAAGGGCGCTTGGCCGAGGCGTTCATGGTCGTGTCGACGGCGTAATGGAAGGATGCGGGCATGTCCTTCATCTTTAACTTGCTCGTTGTCCTGCACTTCCTGGGTCTCGCATCGCTGATCGGTGGGTTCCTGGTTCAGATCAAGACCTCGCCGCGCGCGATCAACAACGCGATGCTCCACGGTGCGCTCACCCAGTTGGTGACCGGAGTCGCGCTGGTCGGTCTGTCCTACCCCTTGCACGACAGCAATCCCGACGACTACAGCCTTCCCGACAACGCCAAGATCGGCGTGAAGTTCGTGGT
>JAGNDY010000037.1 GCA_018003655.1 Candidatus Nanopelagicales bacterium | reverse complement strand
TCAAGCGGCGGATCATGCTCGGAACCTATGCGCTGTCCAGTGGGTATTACGACGCCTACTACGGCCAAGCGCAGAAGGTTCGAACGCTGATCGCGCAGGACTTCGCCAATGCGTTTGCCGACGTGGACGTGCTGATCTCACCGACGGCGCCAACCACGGCCTTCAGACTTGGGGAGAAGCTCGACGATCCGTTGTCGATGTACCTCAACGATGTCGCCACCATTCCGGTGAACCTGGCCGGCAACTGCGCGATGAGTCTGCCGATTGGACTGGCCCCCGAGGATGGGCTACCGGTAGGCCTGCAGATCATGGCCCCGGCCATGGCCGACGACAGGCTCTACAACGTCGGAGCTGCGATCGAGGCGGCGCTCTTCGACCGATGGGGACACCTGCTGATCGAGGAGGCTCCGACGCTATGACGACCACCGCGGTGAAGTATGACGACGCACTCGCTCGCTACGTGCCGGTGCTGGGGTTCGAGGTTCACGTCGAACTGTCGACTCAGTCGAAGATGTTCTGTGGTTGTCCCACCGAATTCGGTGCGGCACCGAACACGCAGGTGTGTCCCACGTGCCTGGGCCTGCCCGGTTCTTTGCCCGTTGTCAACCAGGCCGCCGTCGAAGCCACCATCAAGATCGGGCTCGCACTGAACTGTTCGATCGCCGCGTGGTGTCGGTTCGCGCGCAAGAACTATTTCTATCCGGATATGCCCAAGGACTACCAGATCAGCCAGTACGACGAGCCACTCTGCAGTGACGGCTGGCTCGACGTGGACGTGGTGGATGAGTCCGGTGAACACCGAACCGTCCGGGTCGAGATCGAGCGCGTCCACATGGAGGAGGACACCGGCAAGTTGCTGCACACCGGCGGGGACACCGGTCGGATCCACGGAGCGGACTACTCGCTGGTCGACTACAACCGTGCGGGCGTGCCGTTGATCGAGATCGTGACCAAACCGGTCGAGGGTGCCGGATCACTAGCGCCAGAGGTAGGTCGGGCATACGTGACCCAACTGCGTGAACTCGTGCGCGGCCTGGGGGTGTCAGATGTCCGGATGGAGCAGGGCTCGTTGCGGTGTGACGCCAACGTCTCGTTGATGCTGCCGGACGCCGGGCAACTCGGCACTCGCACCGAAACCAAGAACGTGAACTCGTTGCGATCAGTTGAACGCGCCGTGCGCTCGGAGATTATCCGGCAGGCCGGGGTGCTCAATGCTGGCGACAAGGTTGTCCAGGAAACTCGCCACTTCCACGAGAACGACGGCAACACCACCTCCGGTCGGGAGAAGTCCGATGCGGAGGACTATCGCTACTTCCCCGAGCCGGACTTGATTCCGATTGCACCCGATCCGGCGTGGATTGAGCAACTGCGAGCTGACTTGCCGGAGCCGATCGCGTTGCGGCTGGCGCGCATCCAGGCCGACTGGGGACTGTCGGACTTCGACATGGCTTCGGTGGTCCACGCCGGCGCGGTGGAGTTGGTGCTGGCCACGGTCGATGCGGGCGCCGATCACTCGGCAGCCCGCAAGTGGTGGCTCGGCGAACTGACTCGGGTTGCCAACTCTGAAGGGGTCGAGTTGGCGGACCTGGCGATCACCCCGGCACAAGTCGCCCGACTCGCGGCGTTGGTCGACGAGGGAGGCCTCAACGACAAGCTCGCGCGCAAGGTCATCGAGGGTGTGCTGGCTGGCGAAGGTGACCCTGACGAGGTGGTGGCGGCCCGCGGGCTGGCAGTCGTGTCCGACGACGGTCCACTGCTGGCGGCCATCGATGAGGCCGTCGCGGCTAACCCCGACGTTGTCGAGCGAATCGCCGGCGGCAAGCCGCAGGCGGCCGGAGTCATCGTGGGCGCGGTCATGAAGGCGACCCGGGGTCAAGCCGATGCCGGTCGCGTACGGGAATTGCTGTTCGAGAAGCTTGGCGTCGAAGCCGGTTAGCTTGGCAGGCTGCTGGCCGAACATTCGAAGCAGTTCGGCGGCAGGCTTGCGGTTGACGCCGCGTCAAGCTCTACCGTCGTTGGCATGGAAGATATCGCCAGCGGTCAGCTCATCCCGATCCAGCAGTTGGTCAAGCTGGCTGGCGTCTCGTCACGAACCCTGCGCCACTATGACGACGTCGGTTTGCTGGCGCCGGCCGCCGTTGCCAGCGGTGGGGTCCGAATGTACGGCCGCGAACAGTTGCTGCGACTGCAGCGGATCCTGCTCATGCGCGAACTCGACCTTGGCCTTGAGCTGATTCAGTCGATTCTTGCTGAGCAGACGACCGAAGTCGAGGCGTTGCGGCAACACCGGTTGCAGGTCGTTGACCGTCAGGCACAACTCGATCGCCTCCTGGCGACGGTCGATCGAACGATTGAAGTATTGGACGGAGGTCCGAGTATGAGCACGGGAGAGGTCTTTGCCGGTTTTGACCCGGCGAAGCAGCAGGAGTACGAGGCCCAACTGGTGGAGCGTTACGGGCCCGAGGCGCAAGTGCTGATTGATCAGAGTTGGCGTCGGGTTGGCAAATTGGACAGGGAACAGGCGGCCGAGATAGCCGAGGGCTTCCAGTCCGTGGAGATCGCCTTGACCGAGATGGTCCAGGCCGCAGTGCCGGCCGACGATGACGGGGTGCAGGCACTTATCGCCCAACACTTCGCCGTCGTTTCGCAATTCTGGACACCGGACGCGCAGTCGTACGCCGGACTCGGGCAGATGTACGTCGACAGTCTGGATTTCCGGGCACGTTATGACGCGCTGGACCCGCGGCTTGCCGAATTCTTGCGTGACGCCATGAATATCTACGCTAGTAACGCGCTGGCGAGCGGCTAGGCGGAGCGTGGTTGCCGGTTGCCCGACAACGGTCAGGTTGCCGTGCTGGGCTGGACCTCGTGGTCGAAGAAAGTCTGGCCAGCGACGGTACGGACGTCGATGACAGATTCGCGGGGCTCGTGGATCCGCTGGTCGGCAAGTTCAGATCGTTCCAGCACCCCGTCGAGCATCGCCATAATCTCGTCGGGGAACTCCAGCGGCAGGAAGTGAGTCCCCTGCAATACGTGGATTTCGGCATGCTCGATCTGCTCGGCAAACCCGACGACGTCTCGCATTGACGTCAGCGCATCCAAGCCGCCAGCGGCCACGGTGATGGGTACTTGCACAAACGTAGGATCGATCGGCTCGTGTTCGCCAGCCGCCGGGAACATATGGAAGTACCAGGCGAAATCGTGCGCCGCAAATGCTTCCATCCACGCGACCACATCCTCGGATTTGGCGGTCGGCATGATCACCCGGGTGTTTCGCAGGAAGTCTGCCAGCAGGCGGTTCTTGGGTACGGTGCGTGCCAACACGTTCAATTGCGGCGAGATGAACTCGCCGATTCTTGCCGCCGCCAAACCGAGCGGTTTGCGCAGTGGTCGCGGCACCATGAGCGGCGCGAATGCGGCTTCCAACGTCCCGCCGGGAACGCCTGCACACATCACCAGCCCGGCGACCCGATCGGGCGCTCGCTTGGTTATCTCGAAACTGATGTTCACGCCGTAGGACCAGGCCAGCAGGATCACCTTGTCCAAGCCCATCAGGTCCATCAGGGCGAAGGCATCGGCAACGTGGTCGTCGATGCGAATGCGCTCGCGGTCGGCCGGTTTGTCCGAGCCAAGTCCACCACGGTGGTTGTAGCCGAACACGCGGTATCCGCAGTTCGGATCAAGCAGCCGCGGCCAGGCTTCCGGCGGGACACCGAGGCCATTGCACACCAAGACGGTGGGGCCTTCACCATTGTTGGTCCACCCGAGCAGCGTCGTCCCATCCGCTGACTCGTACCGGAAGGTCGAGTACACAACTCCTAGGGTGACATGGATCGACTCGTCGCGATGCGTAGGCTTGCGAACATGTCTGATTTGAAGCCCCGAAGCAAAGACGTCACCGATGGCCTGGAGCGGGCGGCCGCTCGCGGCATGTTGCGCGCGGTAGGCATGGATGACGACGACTTCGCTAAGCCCCAGATCGGGATCGCCTCGTCGTGGAACGAGATCACCCCGTGCAACTTGTCGCTCGCCCGCTTGGCAATCAACGCCAAGGAGGGTGTGCACGCGGCCGGTGGCTTCCCCATGCAGTTCGGAACTATCTCGGTCTCTGACGGTATTTCGATGGGTCACGAGGGGATGCACTTCTCGCTGGTCAGCCGCGAGATCATCGCCGACTCAGTCGAGGCCGTGATGCAAGCTGAGCGGCTCGACGGGATGGTCACCTTTGCCGGGTGTGACAAGAGCCTGCCCGGCATGTTGATGGCATCGGCGCGCGTGGACGTCGCCAGCGTCTTCGTCTACGCCGGTTCGATCCTGCCCGGTCGGGTAGGGGATCGGGACGTCACCATCATCGATGCATTCGAGGCGGTCGGTGCATGCTCACGTGGGCTCATCAGCCGCGCAGATGTCGACGAGATCGAACGCGCGATCTGCCCCGGCGAAGGCGCCTGTGGCGGGATGTACACCGCCAACACGATGGCCAGCGCGGCCGAGGCGATGGGGATGTCGCTGCCGGGTTCAGCCGCGCCGCCGGCCGTTGATCGCCGTCGGGATGGCTTCTCGCGCCGTTCCGGCGAGGCGGTGGTGGAGCTCATCCGGCAGGGGATCACCACTCGCGACATCATCACCCGGGAATCGCTGGAAAACGCGATCAGCATCGTGATGGCATTCGGCGGTTCCACCAACGCGGTGTTGCACCTGCTGGCGATCGCGCACGAGGCCGACGTCGACCTTGAGATGGCCGACTTCCAACGCATCGGTGAACGAGTCCCGCTGCTGGCCAACGTCAAGCCATTCGGCAAGTACGTGATGAGTGACGTCGACCGCGTGGGTGGAGTTCCGGTGGTCATGCGGGCGCTTTACGACGCTGACCTGATCAACGGTGATTGCATGACGGTCACCGGCAAGACGGTCGCAGAAAACATTGAGGCACTGACTACGCAGAATCCCGATGGCGAGATTTTGCGAGCAATGAAGTCACCGCTGGACAGTTCTGGTGGCATCACGATCCTTGGCGGTTCCCTTGCTCCGGAGGGAGCCGTCTGCAAGAGCGCTGGCATCGGAGTGGACACATTCGAGGGCGTGGCCAAGGTGTTTGACCGTGAACGGTCAGCGATGGATGCGCTGGAGGACGGCAACATCCAGGCTGGCGACGTGGTGGTCATTCGATTTGAAGGACCCAAGGGTGGGCCGGGCATGCGTGAGATGTTGATGATCACCGGCGCGATCAAGGGTGCCGGTTTGGGCAAGGACGTGCTGCTGCTCACCGATGGTCGCTTCAGTGGCGGCACGACCGGGCTGTGCGTCGGTCACGTTGCTCCCGAAGCCCACGATGGCGGGCCGATCGCTTTAGTCCGCGATGGTGATCGCGTTCGCATCGATCTCAAGGCACGAACGCTCGACCTACTGGTCGAGGCCGACGAATTGCAACGCCGCCGAGCCAACTTCGCGCCACTCCCACCCCGGTACACCCGCGGCGTCTTGCACAAGTACGCCCGCCTCGTCGGCTCTGCATCCAAGGGCGCGGTCTGCGACTAACCCGCTCAAACGAGGAAGTTACCCAGCGGTATGGCTGTTTCCCGGCCGGGAAACAGCCATACCGCTGGGTAACTTCGCAGGGTGGCGGGTGTGCAGGAGACGTAGGTCATAGGGGCCGGGGATGACAGCGGCGCAGGCGGGTGGTTATCCTCGACTCGTGCGTTACACCGACCTCGTAGTACGCAGACCGCGCGTCAGCTGAGCAGAACTCAGCAGCCGCGCGACCCCTCGATGCCCTCCGGGCCGGGGGGTTTCTTGTTGCCCGGCGGTCCGGGTGCGATCCACCCAACCGCCGGGCAACAAAACACCAGCTTCGATCCACGACAGGTTCGATCGCACACGACAGCAACGAGTGAGGACGTAATGACCGAGGTGACGAACGGGACTCCGATGTCCGGCGCCGCGAGCTTGATCCGATCGCTGGAGGCCGCCGACGTCGACACGGTCTTCGGTATTCCGGGTGGGGCGATCCTGCCCGCGTACGACCCGTTGATGGACTCTGCTTCCGTGCGTCACATCCTGGTTCGGCATGAGCAGGGCGCTGGCCACGCGGCTGAGGGATACGCCTACAGCTCGGGCAAAGTGGGTGTCTGCATGGCGACATCGGGACCAGGCGCAACCAACCTGGTCACACCGCTGGCCGACGCCTACATGGATTCGGTGCCGATGGTTGCGATCACTGGCCAGGTCGCCAGCGCGGCGATCGGCACTGACGCGTTTCAGGAGGCCGACATTCGCGGCATCTCGATGCCGATCACCAAGCACAACTACCTGGTGACCGACCCGGCCGAGATTCCGCGTGCCGTCGCGGAGGCGTTCTACCTGGCGAGTACGGGGCGCCCCGGACCGGTCCTGGTGGACATATCGAAGGACGCACTGCAGGCCCAGACCACCTTCACCTGGCCGGACTCGATCGACCTCCCCGGCTACCGCCCGAAGACCCGTCCACACGGCAAGCAGGTGCGTGAGGCCGCTGGCCTGATTACCAGCGCACGCAAACCCGTCCTCTATGTCGGTGGCGGCGTGGTTCGCTCCGGAGCTTCCGAGCAGCTTCGCAAGCTCGCAGAACTCACCGGCGCCCCAGTCGTCACCACGTTGATGGCGCGCGGTGCCTTCCCGGACTCACACGCGTTGAACCTCGGCATGCCCGGAATGCACGGCACGGTTGCCGCCGTGGGTGCCCTGCAGCGCAGCGATCTGATCATCGCGTTGGGCACCAGATTCGACGATCGCGTCACCGGCCACCTGGCGTCGTTCGCCCCTGACGCTGCCATCATCCACGCGGACATTGATCCGGCCGAAATCGGCAAGAATCGTCACGCCGATGTGCCGATCGTCGGCGATGCCCGGGAGGTCATCACCGAGCTGATCAACGCGATCGAGGTCGAACATGCGGCGGGCCGGGTGGGCGATTACGAGGGTTGGTGGCGCCAGCTCAATGAGTGGCGCGCGCAGTTCCCGCTCGGGTATGACCGCCCATCCAATGGTGAGGTCGCCCCGCAGTACGTGATCGAACAGATCGGCCAAGTCGCTGGACCGGATGCCTACTACGTGGCCGGTGTCGGCCAACACCAAATGTGGGCGGCCCAGTTCGTGGAGTACGAGAAACCAGGTCACTGGATCAACTCCGGCGGCCTGGGCACAATGGGATTCGCCGTGCCCGCCGCAATGGGAGCCAAGGTCGGCTCACCTAACAGCGTCGTCTGGGCGATCGACGGCGACGGCTGCTTCCAGATGACCAATCAGGAACTCGCCACCTGCGCTATCAACGACATCCCCATCAAGGTGGGGGTCATCAACAACGGAACGCTTGGCATGGTGCGCCAGTGGCAGTCGCTGTTCTACAACGAGCGTTACTCGAACACCGATCTGAATACCCACCTCATTCCGGACTTCGTCAAGCTCGCCGACGCCTATGGCTGTCACGGGTTGCGTTGCGACTCACCGGACGACGTGACCGCCACGATCGAGAAGGCAATGAGCCTCAACGACGCACCCGTGGTCATCGATTTCCAAGTGCACAAGGACGCGATGGTGTGGCCGATGGTTCCAGCCGGAACCAGCAACGACAAGATCACGGTGGCGCGCAGCCTGGCGCCGGCGTGGGACCGGGAGGAATGAGATGAGCCGTCACACTTTGTCGGTGCTGGTCGAGAACAAGCCGGGTGTCCTGGCGCGGGTGGCGGCCCTCTTCAGTCGCCGTGGGTTCAACATCGAGTCCCTCGCGGTGGGCCCGACCGAGGTCCCGACGATCTCCCGGATGACGATCGTTGTCTCCGTCACGGGTCTGCCGCTGGAGCAGGTGACCAAACAACTGAACAAGCTGATCAACGTCATCAAGATCGTTGAGCTGGAGGCTCCCACCACCGTTTCCCGTGAGCTCATCCTGGTCAAAGTCAGGGCAGACATGGAGACCCGCTCCCACGTGTTGGAGACGGTGAACCTCTTCCGCGCCAAGGTGGTCGACGTCGCACCTGACAGCGTCACGATCGAGGCCACGGGAGCCACCGGCAAGCTTGAGGCACTACTGAAGATGCTCGAGCCATTCGGCATCAAGGAACTGGTGCAGTCGGGCATGGTCGCCATGGGTCGGGGACCACGGTCGATCACCGACCGTTCGTTGCGCAGTGCCGGCTGAGGCCAGCGAGCGGGCGGGCTCGCAGACGCGAGCGCTGCCAACTGCAGACAGAGCGCCGCTCTACTTTGGAATTGCCGCTCTCTGTTGGGCCTTCGCGGCGTTCCTGGCTGTCTCGGCCGCCACCCACGCAGACTGGCTAAGCACTTCCGACTACCGAGTAGGCAGTTGGTTTGTCGATCTCGACGCACATGCCCACTGGCTCAAACAACTGACCCTGGTTTGGCACTGGGGCGAGGGTCCGATTGGTTCGACGGTCTTCACGATCGTCGTCGCAGTGGCACTACTCGCTACCCGACATCGGGGCTGGGCTGGCTACTTGATCACCTGCGCTATTGGCGGAGTCGTGATCAGCGAGACGGTCAAGCATCTGGTGGATCGTGCCCGGCCCAGTTGGCCCGATCCGCTGATCACCGAGGTCGGCGGATCGTTCCCCTCCGGGCACACGATGAGTGGGATCTACGTGTGGTCAGTCGTAGGGCTGATCGCGATGTATGTCATCAGTGGGCGTGTAGGCACAGGGTTGGGTTGGGTCCTCGTGGTGTTTGGGCTGCTCGCCGGACCGAGCAGGCTGTTCCTCGGTGTCCATTGGCCCGCTGACGTAGTCGGCGGCTGGATGCTCGCGCTCGGATGGGTTCTGATCGTCTCTGCCCTCGCGTTGATCATCCGTAACCGGCGCAGCATGCAAGGTCCGGAGTTGGCCGCCGTGAGCACGCCAACCGGTGGCTAACGTAGGCTTCCCGCAGGCAAGAACTGACAATCTTCATGATGGAAAACCACCAATCCAGACCAATAAGGAGACCGAACGATCGTGGCTGAGCTCTTCTACGACGCAGATGCAGACCTGTCCATCATCCAGAGCCGCAAGGTTGCGGTGCTCGGGTACGGTTCGCAAGGCCACGCGCACGCCCTGAGCCTGCGTGACTCCGGGGTCGATGTCCGGGTCGGTCTGGCCGAGGGTTCCAAGAGCCGCGCCAAGGCAGAGGCTGCTGGACTCCGCGTCGTCGATCCTGCGACCGCGTGTGTCGAGGCTGACCTCATCATGGTGCTGGTTCCCGATCCGGTTCAGCGCGGCCTTTACGCAGAAGCCATCGAGCCGAATCTGAACGCTGGCGATGCGCTGTTCTTCGCCCACGGCTTCAACATTCGGTTCGACTACATCAACCCACCGGACAACGTTGACGTCTGCATGGTCGCTCCGAAAGGCCCTGGTCACCTGGTTCGCCGCGAGTACGAGGCTGGGCGCGGCGTGCCCGCGATCGTTGCGGTGGAACAGGACGCCACCGGTAATGCCTGGCCACTGGTGCTGTCGTACGCGTCGGCGATCGGAGCACTTCGCGCGGGCGGGATCAAGACCACCTTCACGGAGGAGACCGAGACCGATCTGTTCGGCGAGCAGGCGGTGCTCTGTGGCGGAGCATCTGAGTTGGTCATGAAGGGCTTCGAGGTGCTCACTGAGGCGGGTTACCAGCCCGAGGTTGCCTATTTCGAGTGTCTGCACGAGCTCAAGCTCATCGTTGATCTGATGTACGAGGGTGGCATTGCCAAGCAGCGCTGGTCGGTTTCCGACACCGCTGAGTATGGGGACTACGTCTCCGGCCCGCGCGTCATCGACGACCGCGTCAAGGACAACATGAAGGCTGTGTTGGCCGACATCCAGTCGGGTGCTTTTGCCAAGCGATTCATCGACGATCAGGACGCTGGCGCTCCAGAATTCAAGTCAATGCGCGAAGCTGCCGAAAAACACCCCATCGAGGCCACCGGCCGCGAGCTGCGCAAGTTGATGTCGTGGGTCGATGCCGGTGACGACGACTATGTGGAGGGGACAGCTGCCCGTTGAGCCAACGCGCGATCCGAGCAGCACCGTGGGTGTTGCTGGCGATCGCGGTGCTCATCAAGGCTGCCTGGTACCTACCGCCGTGGCTAGGTGACTTCCGGGTTTACCACACGGCGGCCGCTGCGCTGCTGCACGGCCAGCCGCTCTACGACGTATCGGTTCCGTATGTTGACCCTACGGTCAACCAG
Source organism: Candidatus Nanopelagicales bacterium (assembly GCA_018003655.1). Taxonomy (NCBI): domain Bacteria; kingdom Bacillati; phylum Actinomycetota; class Actinomycetes; order Candidatus Nanopelagicales; species Candidatus Nanopelagicales bacterium. The sequence continues at coordinate 9,692 of JAGNDY010000037.1, read as the reverse complement.
GGCACACTGGTATTCACCTATCCGCCGTTCGCGGCGGTGCTGGTGATCCCGTTTGCCTTCCTGAGCGCCAGTACTGCCGGTCTGATCTTCTTTGTCCTGAACTTCGTGCTCCTCGCCGTTGTCTGCCGCATCGTCGGCGGGCAACTTGAGGCCGTTGCGGGTCGGACGTTGCCGTGGAGTGGGTGGCCGTTGGCTGTGGTTCTGATAGCTGTGGCGCTGGTTGAACGGCCTGTTGTGCATCTGTTCAATCTGGGTCAGATCGGCCTGGTGCTGATGTTGATGATCTTGCTAGACACGTTTGTCGTCGTGCGGGGTCGCGGCGTCTTGACGGGGCTTGCGACTGGAATCAAGGTCACCCCGGGTCTGTTCCTCCTGCTCATGGCGACGACTCGGCGCTGGCGGCAGTTCTGGGTCGGGTGCGCGACCTTCGCAGCAACGGTGCTCGTCGGCTTCCTCATCCAGCCGGCAAGTGGCTGGCGCTACTGGACTGAATTGATCTTCGATTCCGAGCGTGTTGGCAATGCCGCCCGCACCGACAACTCGTCCGTTCTTGGGGTGGTGACCCGAGCGGTCGAACCGCCGTACGCGCAGATCGTCTGGCTGGTTATCGCGGTCGCCGTGTTGGCGGCAGGAACGTGGCTCGCGACGGATTGGTGGCGTCGCAACCGGCTGGTGAGCCTGTGCGTCATGGCAGTTGCGGGCCTGGTGGCATTGCCGATCTCGTGGGACCACCATTGGATCTGGATCATCGCCATCGTGCCGGTTTTCGGATTGTTGGCCCTGCGGGGTTGGCGTGCAGGCCATCGCGCGGCCGCCGCTTGGGCCGGGCTGGCCGCCGTGACGCTGTTTGGTGTGTCGGTGGGGCACCCGGAGTCGTACGCAGCGAAAATCCTCGTGGGTACCGGCGAACTCACACCAACGGCGCAACTGTTGGTCACGGGCTATTCAGTCGCTGGCCTCCTGATCCTCGTTGCGGCGTGGCGAGCCCGCGTGATAGTGCCGCGGACAACAGAAGACAACTCGCTGCGAGAGCCTGCCCAGATGGGTTCGTGAAAACTTTCACAAGCTTGCTCGTTACACTCAAGGTTCACGGTTCGACCACTCTGGTCCAACCCACATCGCCACTTGGCTAAGGAGTACGGCGCGTGTCCAAGCCCATCGTGCTGATCGCAGAAGAACTTTCCCCGGCGACTATTGAGGCGCTCGGTCCCGACTTTGAGGTACGCCATTGCGACGGCGCTGATCGCGCCGAGCTATTGCCCGCCATCGCCGATGTAGACGCAATTCTGGTGCGCTCGGCAACGCAGGTAGATGCCGAGGCCATCGCGGCAGCAAAGAACCTGAAAGTCGTTGCCCGCGCGGGCGTTGGGCTCGACAACGTGGATGTCGACGCTGCCACGAACGCTGGTGTCATGGTCGTCAACGCACCAACGTCGAACATCGTGTCCGCGGCAGAACTCGCGGTGGCGCTGCTGTTGGCGAGTGCCCGCAATATTTCCCCCGCACACCAGGCCCTGCGCAACAACGAATGGAAGCGCTCGAAGTACTCCGGCGTGGAACTGTCCGACAAGGTCGTCGGCGTTGTTGGACTCGGTCGCATCGGGCTGCTGGTCGCCCAACGACTGTCGGCCTTCGGTGTTCAGCTGATTGCCTATGACCCGTTCGTGCAGCCTGGTCGCGCCGCCCAACTCGGCGTGCGCATGGTCGAGTTGGATGAGCTGCTCGGCGAGAGCGATTTCATCACCGTTCACCTGCCGAAGAACAAGGAGACGCTAGGCCTCATCGGTGTCGAGGCGCTGACCAAGGTCAAGCCGACCGTCCACATTGTCAACGCTGCCCGCGGTGGCATCGTGGACGAGCAAGCCCTGTTCGACGCGCTGTCGCAGGGCCGGGTTGCCGGTGCCGGATTGGACGTCTACGCCAAGGAGCCCTGCACCGATTCACCGCTTTTCACTCTGGACAACGTCGTTGCGACACCGCACCTCGGCGCCAGCACCGACGAGGCGCAGGAGAAGGCCGGCGTGGCTGTGGCCAAGTCGGTGCGCCTCGCTCTCGCCGGTGAGCTTGTTCCGGACGCGGTCAACGTCAAGGGCGGAAGCATCGACGAGCCGGTGCGTCCCTACGTCGAACTCGCCGAGAAGCTTGGTTGCATTGCATCGACCCTCGCTCCCGCGCCGATCGACCAAGTGCGCATCGAAGTCGGCGGTGAATTGTCCGAGAACGACGTGCAGGTGCTAGAGCTTTCGGCGCTTAAGGGTGTCTTCGCCGTGTTAGTCGAAGATCCCGTCAGCTACGTGAATGCCCCGGTGCTGGCCGCCGACCGGGGCGTCTCGACGGAGATTCTCAAAGAGGTCGAGTGCGAGGATCACCGCTCTATCGTCCGCGTTCGGCTCGCGCTCACGGATGGCCGCTCAGTGTCGGCCGCTGGAACTGTTTCTGGCCTTCGTGACATCGAGAAACTCGTTGAGATCAACGGTTTTGAAATCGACGTGCCCGTCAGCGACCATATGGCTTTCTACACGTACGCGGACAAGCCCGGAATCGTCGGTGCTGTCGGTCAGATCCTCGGCGGAGCGGGCGTAAACATCGCGGGAATGCAGGTCAGCCGTACCAAGGCTGGTGGCGAGGCGTTGATAGCGCTGACGGTCGACTCAGCGATCCCCACCGACGTGCTCGACCAGATCGCTGCTGGCATCGGTGCTGAAGCCGTCAATGCGGTAGACCTCGTCTGAGGCTGGCCACCTCAAACGGCGGGGGTCAGACCCCGGCCAACCGTCGGATGTTCGAGCTACTTCGGGTTCTCTGACAGCACTCGGCCGTTGCGTAGCGCTTGAAATTGCCGAATCGAAGGGTTCAAGTGGCTACAAGCGCGATCTGCGGGCACAGTGGGCGCAGCAATTCAAGTGATTTGTGGAGATGCAAGATCACTTTTGGCTGCAGCGTTCGGGTGTCGGAGGTGGCTGTGAGTAGTCCGCCATCCGTCGCTGCGCGCAAACAGCCGCCCACAGCCGATCTGCCGAACCACGTAGACGAACGCCTCCTGATCGTGGGCGCGTTCGTGCTCTACCTTGCATTGGTGCCTATCGCACGAACGACCGTCTTTTCCCCCGAATTGCATGTCGCGGTCTTTTGGATGCCGGTCGCCGTTTTTGTCGCTCTCGTCGCTCGGTTGCCAATGCGCTGGGTACCAGCGGCCGCGGGCGCACTAGCAGTCGCCGAGTTTGTGGGCACCCAAGTATTTGAGGGAGTCACGCTCGGAACAACTCCGCTGTGGGTGGTCGCAACAACGACGGAAGCGGTCCTGCTCGGCCTCGCGCTGAAAGTGGTTGGCGCAACTGAACTGCGTCGACCAGTCGAGTTGGTGAAGTTCACGGCCCTGACGATCCTGGTGGTCCTGCTGACCGCCACAGTGGGCGGGCTCGCGGTGAGTGGATCGTTCGGCGGGCAGTGGGTAGACAACTTCTTTGCGTGGTGGCTCGGCGACATGTCCGGCATCTTGATCGCGGCGCCGATCTTCCTGGCATTCCGCCGTCCCCCCGGCATTCGTTGGAAACGGGTCGCTGAGTACCTCGGCAACGCCGTTGTGGTCACTCTGGTTGCCTGCTGGGTATTCCTCACCCAGATCCAAATAGACAGCGTGCCGTTCAAAGTCGCATTGCTGGTGCCGCTACTCGCCTGGATCGCGATCCGATTCGGAATTTCGGCTGCGGGCGTTGTCGCCTCTATTACCGTCACCATCGGTGCAATCGCCGCGACACAGAATCTGGGTCTGTTCCAAGGAACAGATCAGAATGATCGGCTCTTGTTCTCCACGCAGGTCTTCCTGGTGCTGACATGTCTGAGCGCATACGCGGCGGGATCAATCGCCGAGGCGTACCGAAATGCTCGAGTGGAGTTGGCCGCCGAACTCAGCCAGGACTGGCTCACGGGCCTGACCAATCGGCGAGCCATGCTTGAACACATCGTTAGTCCGCCACTGGGCAACATTCGCGGTGCTTGGGTGACCAGGGCGGTCTTGTTCTGCGATCTGCGCGGTTTCAAGCAGATCAACGACACCCTCGGCCACGCTGCTGGTGACGGTGCGTTGGTCGAAGCCGCTCGGCGCATCGAGTCGGCTGTCGGTGGCGCAGGCTTGGTTGCGCGTTTCGGTGGCGACGAATTCGTCGTCCTAATTCACCGTGCGGATGAGTCGGCGATGGTCGATCGACTGACCGAGTCGATCACCGAGAGAGTCAGTGAGGCGATGCCGTTGGGGGATGCATTCGACACGCTCGGCATCGACATCGGAGTGGCCCTGCAGACGTGGCCAGCAACCGATCCGGAAGGAGTGGTACTGCGCGCAGATGTTGCGCTCCTAGAAGCCAAAGGTCGGCCAGATCCAGCCGTCGTGTTCTACTCCGAAGCGCTCGAACGCAAGATGACAGACCGGCTGGCCACTGAGACGCTCATCCGACAGGCGATCGCCGACGACGGGATTGAGGCGTGGTTCCAGCCCGTCATTGAGTCATCCACCTTCGCGGTCGTCGGGGCCGAGGCATTGGCGCGAATTCGGACAGCGGACGGCGTGATACACGGACCAGGGGAGTTCATCGAGGTCGCCGAGGCCAGCGGACTAATCGTCGCCCTCGGGCGCGTCATGCTGCGACAAGCACTCGACTGGCTGCACGACCGTTCCGGCAGCCAGCCAGATTCCCAGGTCGCGGTGAATCTCGCCGTTCTTCAGTTGCTCGATGTTGACTTCGTGACATTCGTCAAGCGGGAACTGGCCGACCGGGACATCGCGCCGAATCGGTTGATCCTGGAGGTTACCGAGCGCGCGCTACTCGACCCGGAATCCCGTGCGGTCAGCGTTTTGGAGGAGCTGGACGCGCTCGGAGTCAGGCTGTCGATCGACGACTTCGGCACCGGCTATGCGAGTCTGTCGGCGCTACGGGTGATGCCCGCCGACATCATCAAGGTCGACCGGTCGTTCGTTCGCGGAATGGTCGAGAATCCTCATGACCGAGCGATCGTCGAAGCTGTCATCCGGATCTCCCACGACCTTGGCCGAGTTGTAGTCGCCGAAGGGGTCGAGACGATCGCCCAACTCGAAATCGTTCGCGAACTCGGCGCCGAGTACATCCAGGGATATCACTTCGGCAGGCCCGTGCCCGCGTCGCAATTCGACTCCCCAACAATCCCCGCACCCCGCGAATGCTCGCCACCGGTTGCGGTGGAACCGTCCTGAAGCTCAGGCGGCACACGTCGGGTAGTCAGTCGGAATCGGCGTCTCGCTGGGCCCGGTTCACCGCGCTGACGACCGCCTTGAGGCTCGACGTGACGATGGATGAGTCGATCCCCACGCCCCACAGCACGCGACCATGGATCGCGCACTCGAGGTAGGAAGCCGCCTTCGCATCTCCGCCTGAAGACAGCGCATGCTCGGCGTAGTCGTGAACCCGCACGTCAATGCCTAGGGAGGACATCGCGTCGCAGAACGCGGCGATCGGTCCGTTGCCGTGCCCGCTGATCTCCACTGGAACGCCGTTGTCGGTCAGTTCGACGTGCACAACGGTGTCGCCATCGACCTCGCTGGAAAGTGCATGTTTCACCAGCGCGAATCGACCCCACGGGACAGCTGAGTTGGGCAGGTACTCGTCGCTAAACGACTGCCACATCTGCCCGCCTGAGACCTCGCCACCCTCGGCATCAGTCAGGCGTTGGATGACCTGGCTGAATTCGATTTGCAGGCGCCGGGGCAGGTCCATCGAATACTCGGTCTTCATGATGTAGGCAACGCCGCCCTTGCCCGACTGCGAGTTAACGCGGATGACGGCCTCGTAGGTTCTGCCGACGTCCTTGGGATCAATCGGCAGGTAGGGCACTTCCCAGCGGAAGTCGTCGATCGCCACCCCAGCCTCGTCGGCGTCGAAGGCCATCGCGGCCAGGCCCTTGTTGATCGCGTCTTGATGCGAGCCGGAGAACGCGGTGTAGACCAGATCGCCGCCGTACGGGTGACGTTCGTTGACCGGTAGTTGGTTGCAGTACTCGACTGTGCGTCGAATGTCGTCGATATCGCTGAAGTCGATCTGTGGATCGATTCCCTGACTGAACAGATTCATGCCCAGGGTCACCAGGCAGACGTTCCCCGTGCGCTCACCATTGCCGAACAAGCACCCCTCGATCCGGTCTGCGCCGGCCATGTACGCCAATTCGGCGGCGGCAACGGCTGTCCCGCGATCGTTGTGCGGGTGCAGCGACAACACCACTGAGTCGCGGTGGTTGAGGTGCCGGCTCATCCACTCGATCGAGTCGGCGTACACGTTGGGCGTCGCCATCTCGACTGTGGCGGGCAGGTTGTAGATCACTTTCCGTTCCGGCGTCGGTTCCCAGACTTCGCTGACGGCGTTGCAGACCTCAACGGCAAACTCCAACTCCGTGCCGGTATACGACTCGGGGGAGTACTCGAAGTAGATGTCCGTCTCCGGCATCGCTTCGGCGTACTTGCGGCACAATTGGGCCCCGTGCACGGCGATGTCCTTGATGCCATCCCGGTCCAAGCCGAAGACCACGCGACGCTGCAGCGTTGACGTCGAGTTGTACAGGTGGACGATCGCCTGCTTGGCACCGCGAATCGACTCGTACGTTCGCTCGATCAGGTGGTCGCGGGCTTGCGTCAGGACCTGGATAGCAACGTCGTCGGGAATCAGATCCTCTTCGATCAACTCCCGGATGAAGTCGAAGTCGGTTTGCGAAGCGGACGGGAACCCCACCTCGATCTCTTTGTAGCCCATGGCGACCAGTAACTCGAACATCCGTCGCTTGCGAGCCGGGGACATGGGGTCGATCAGCGCTTGGTTGCCGTCGCGCAAATCGACCGCACACCAGCGTGGGGCTTGGGTGATGGTCGAGTCTGGCCAGGTGCGGTCGGACAGCGGTACCGGCGCAAAGGGGTGGTAACGGTGAATCGGCATGCCAGAAGGCTGCTGGGCGTTGCGTTCTTCGTATGCGTTCATGTTCGTGGTCTCCAGTGAGGTGCGAAGGTTCGCTTGGTGACCGGTGGCGCTGTAACCGAGATCGGTGGCAGCGCAAAAGCCGCGACTGGGGACCGGTCGGTCAAACCCTGCCGCGGCAGCTAAGGAGGAGACGCAAGCTCGCCACGCAAACAGCGTAACAGGGGACTACTCCACGGCGCCAAAGCGCCGCTGAGGCGGGGAAGTAATCTTCACCCCATGTCCCGCTCATACAAGCTTGCAGTCATCCCCGGCGACGGTATTGGAATAGAGGTCACCGCAGAGGCGCTCAAAGTCCTCCAGGCCGCAGCTGCCCGAGACGACGTCACGTTCGACACCACCGAGTACGACCTCGGCGCCAGGCAATACCACTCGAGCGGCGAGGCGCTGCCCGATGCCGTGCTTGCCCAGCTACGCAGTCATGACGCGATCCTGCTCGGTGCCATTGGCGACCCGAGCGTCCCACCCGGCGTGTTGGAACGCGGACTGCTGCTGCGCATGCGTTTTGAGCTCGATCACGCTGTCAACTTGCGCCCCGTCCAACTTCTTCCCGGTGTGACCTCGCCAGTTGCGACGGCCACAACTGAGACCGTCGACATGATTGTTTGCCGGGAAGGCACCGAGGGCCTTTACTGCGGTGCTGGCGGTTTCCTACGCAAGAACACCGTGGGCGAAGTCGCGACCGAAGAAAGCATCAACACCTGGTCCGGTGTCGAGAGGATCGTGCGCGACGCGTTTGAGCGAGCCGCCGCCCGACCGCGCAGCAAGCTGACGCTGGTCCACAAGACCAACGTGTTGGTTCATGCGGGTGATCTCTACCAGCGGGTCGTCAATGCGGTCGCCGTTGACTTTCCAACCGTCACTGTCGACTACTGCCACATCGATGCTGCGACGATCTACTTCGTCACCGACCCCGGTCGCTTTGATGTGATTATCACCGACAACATGTTCGGCGACATCCTCACCGACCTCGGCGCCGCCGTCGCTGGTGGAATCGGGCTGGCCGCCTCTGGAAACCTGAATGTCGACGGGACCGCACCGAGCATGTTCGAGCCGGTGCACGGCTCGGCGCCGGACATCGCCGGTCAAGGTATTGCCGACCCGACAGCGGCGGTTATGTCAGCGGCCATGTTGTTGGAGCACCTTGGGGAAGCTGCCGCCGCCGAGCGAATCCAGGCCGCCGTCGCTGCAGATCTGGCTAACCGGGCTAACCGGGGCTCACAGACCCGCTCGACCACTGAGATTGGCGATGCGCTGGCGGCCGCTGTCGCAGGCACCGGTTAGTCATTCGAGGACGTCCGCAACGCGCTCTGCGAGCAGTAAGGCACGGGCGCGAGTCGGTCTCGGTCGCCTACTCTGTCTCCACCAGCCCAAGGAGTTCACGTGTCCCAAGATGCCGATCTGTTTGACCTAGAGCTTGCCAGCCATCCGGTGGCTGACGATGTTCGCGACGCGATCCTTGCCGATCCTGGTTTCGGTCGATACTTCACTGATCACATGGCGCGCGTCATCTGGACTTCAGAGAAGGGGTGGCACAACCCCGAGTTGGTGCCCTATGCGCCGATCGCGATTGATCCGGCAACGAACTTTGTGCACTACGGCCAATCGATCTTTGAGGGTTTGAAGGCCTATCGGCACGGTGACGGATCCATCGCGACCTTCCGGCCAGAGAAGAACGCGGAACGGTTCCGAGCCTCGGCACGCAGGCTCGCGATGCCTGAGTTGCCCGACGAATATTTCCTCGGATCATTGGATATTTTGCTAGAGCAAGACCGGGCCTGGGTGCCCAGCGGGGAAGATCGATCGCTGTATTTGCGCCCATTCATGTTCAGCACCGAGGTCGGCTTGGGAGTACGTCCGGCGGATTCCTATAGCTACCTGCTCATTGCGTCGCCAGCAGGCCCCTACTTCCCGCAAGGCGTCAAGCCCGTCAGCGTGTGGCTATGTGAGGACTATGTGCGGGCAGCGCCGGGCGGAACCGGGGAGGCTAAGTGCGCGGGTAACTACGCGGCTTCGCTGGTCGCCCAGGCGGAGGCGATCGAGAATGGGTGCGATCAAGTGGTGTGGCTCGACGCGGCCGAGCACCGTTGGGTGGAGGAGATGGGCGGAATGAATCTCTTCTTTGTCTACGGTTCAGGTGAGGATGCGCGGTTGGTCACCCCGCCGCTGTCCGGCGCGTTGCTGCCGGGAATCACCCGAGATTCGCTGATCACGCTCGCCGCAGACCTGGGCATCCCAGTTGAGCAACGGCGCATCAACACCGAGGACTGGCGCAACGACGCAACCTCCGGCGCCTTGAGTGAAGTCTTCGCGTGCGGCACCGCAGCGGTGATCACTCCGGTCGGGGAAGTGAAATCAGCTGCCGGTGGGTGGGAGATCGGTGCTGGCGAGCCAGGTCCGGTGACCATGGCCTTGCGTGATGCCCTGCTTAACATCCAGCTCGGCATCGCCGCAGACCCGCACGGTTGGGTGCACCGGACGGCTTGATGTCGCTGCGCGATCCCGGGCACCTTCGGTTGGCGCAGGGGCGGCGCTGTGTCACACTGACAGCGTGACCTTTGTCGCCATTATTGGCTAGCGCGCCGTCCGCCTCCGTTGGCCCTCGGCGCGCCGCCCCCTGTCCTTGCCGATACGGGGGTTTTTTGATGCCCAACGGAACCCAGACCCGCAGAGCTTGAATAGCAACCGAAGAAGGCAAGA
>JAGNDY010000036.1 GCA_018003655.1 Candidatus Nanopelagicales bacterium | reverse complement strand
GTAGTTCCATCTGCAAGATCTCGTGTCGCTTGCGCTCCCCGCCGGAGAAACCTTCGTTGACATTGCGGGAGGCAAAAGTCGGGTCGACCTGAAGCGAACCCATCGCCTCCTTCATCTCACCCATCCACACGCGCAACTTGGGAGCCTCGCCGCGGATCGCGGTAGCGGCCGTGCGCAGGAAGTTCGACACGGTCACGCCCGGAACCTCAACGGGATGCTGCATGGCCAGGAAGAGGCCCGCGCGAGCGCGTTCATCGACACTCATCGCCAGGACATCCGCCCCGTCCAGGGTGATGGAACCGCTGGTGACCTGGTACTTGGGGTGCCCTGCGATCGTGTAGGCCAGGGTCGATTTACCCGACCCGTTCGGTCCCATGATTGCGTGCGTCTGACCGGATGTGACGGTCAGATCGACGCCGCGAAGAATCTCACGGGGGCCTTCGTCACCGTCGACCGAGACGTGGAGGTCAACGACCTTCAGTTCTGCCATGTGTGTGCAACTCCTTTGTTGACTGCTACGAAAATGACTGCGTCGTCGCCGGTACCGTCGACGCGGGCGGAATAGATCGGAACGGGCTCAACCGCAGGGGGTCCGGTGGGTTCGCCCGTGCGAACGTCGAACCGGGAACCGTGCAGCCAGCACTCGATGAAGCAGCCTTGAACCTCGCCTTCGGACAAAGACACCTCAGCGTGGGAACAGACATCATCAATGGCGTAAACCTGCCCCTCGGTATGGACCAGGGCGACCTCGACGCCGTCGACTTCGACTCGCATCGCGCTTCCGTTGGGCAACTCCTTGAGCTTGGCAACCTCGTGGTACTGCGGCGTCATGAGCCCACCCCGGACCCAACACCTGCGATCTCGTCCTCGACTGCCCGCCACAGTCGGTCGCGCACCGCGCCAGTAGGAATGCGATCAATAACGTCGGCGAAGAAGCCGCGAACCACTAGGCGGCGCGCCTCCTGGGTCGGAATTCCCCGAGACTGCAGGTAGAACAACTGCTCGTCGTCGAAGCGCCCGGTGGCGCTGGCGTGCCCCGCACCGGAAACCTCGCCGGTCTCGATTTCGAGGTTGGGCACCGAGTCTGCTCGGGCACCTTCGGTAAGAACCAGGTTCCGGTTGATCTCGTAGGTGTCGGTGCCGACCGCCGCTGCGCGAATCAGCACGTCACCGATCCAGACGGTATGGGCATGTTCACCCTGTAGGGCTGACTTGTAGATGACATTGCTTCGGCAGTGCGCCGTGGCATGGTCGACGAATAGTCGGTGCTCAAGGTGCTGGCCAGCATCGGCAAACGAGGCACCGAGCAACTCCGCCGAGCCGCCAGTACCGTCGTAGTCGACCGTCGACACCAGCCGAATTACGTCGCCACCGAATGTGGCGACGACCTGGGTCAATTGCGCGTCCCGGCCGACTCGTGTGTGAATGCGGCCAAGGTGAACTGCATCGCGATCCCAATCCTGAATGGAAATCAGCGTCAGACGTGACCCGGATCCAAGTTCAACCTCGACGTTCTCGCCGTGAAATCCACTGCCGATGTGATCGATGACAACCGTGGCGGACGAATCGCGGCCAACCGTGACGCGGACCTTTTGGTACGACGTGGAGGTGCCTGTGATGGTCACCGTGATCGGGTCGGTGACCTCGGTTCGGCCTGGAATCGAGACATACGTCGTTTCCTCCGCTCCGGCCCACGCCAACGCGCTGGGCAGGTCGACCGGAATCAAAGCGGAACCAACCGGAGAAGCATCAGCGGCCCCGTCGGCGCCGATAAAGCTCTCCTGCGGCGAAGTGACATGCACGTCTGCGCCACCGGGTTCGGCGAGCGGCTCAAACAGTGCTTTGGCGCGTTTGATCGGCGTGAAACGCCACTCCTCTTCCCGCCCGGTCGGTCGGGTGAAGTCAGCGGGGTCGAAGGAGGTGACGTTCTCAGCCTTGTTCGTGGGAACGCTGATCACGATCTCTCGTTCGATCGGCTCGGTGGTGGTGGCAGAACCCATCAGCCGACGGCCCCTTCCATCTGTAGCTCGATGAGCCGGTTCAGTTCGAGTGCGTATTCCATCGGCAACTCGCGGGCGATCGGCTCCACGAAGCCGCGAACGATCATCGCCATGGCTTCTTCCTCAGTCATGCCGCGGGACATCAGATAGAACAATTGATCTTCCCCGACCTTGGAGACACTTGCTTCGTGGCCCATCGAAACGTCGTCCTCGCGAACGTCGACGTAGGGGTAGGTGTCTGACCGGCTGATGTCGTCCACCAGCAGGGCGTCACAACGAACGGTGCTCTTGGAGCCCTTGGAACCTTCCAGAACCTGAACCAGACCGCGATAGGACGTGCGACCGCCACCCCGGGCAACGGACTTGGAAACGATTGCCGATGACGTGTTCGGGGCCGCGTGCACCATCTTGGAGCCGGCATCCTGGTGCTGGCCCTCGCCGGCGAAGGCGATCGAGAGTGTCTCGCCCTTGGCGTGCTCCCCAGTCAGCCAGACTGCCGGATACTTCATGGTGACCTTGGAGCCGATGTTGCCGTCGACCCACTCCATCGTCGCGCCCGCTTGGGCGACCGCGCGCTTGGTGACGAGGTTGTAGACGTTGTTCGACCAGTTCTGGATGGTGGTGTACCGACAGCGACCACCGGGCTTGACGATGATCTCCACGACCGCACTGTGGAGTGAGTCGCTGCTGTAGATGGGTGCGGTGCATCCCTCGACGTAGTGGACGTAAGCGCCCTCATCCACGATGATCAAGGTGCGCTCAAACTGGCCCATGTTCTCGGTGTTGATGCGGAAGTAGGCCTGCAACGGGATATCAACGTGGACACCCTTGGGCACGTAGATGAATGAACCGCCGGACCACACCGCAGTGTTCAGCGCGGCGAACTTGTTATCACCCACTGGGATAACCGACGCAAAGTACTCCTTGAAGATGTCCTCGTGCTCGCGCAGGGCGGTGTCGGTGTCCTTGAAGATGACTCCCTGGGCTTCCAGATCCTCGCGGATGGCGTGATAGACGACCTCGGACTCGTACTGAGCCGCAACGCCAGCGACCAGGCGCTGCTTTTCTGCCTCGGGGATGCCCAAGCGGTCGTAGGTGGTCTTGATGTCCTCGGGCAGGTCCTCCCAGCTTGCGGCCTGCTTCTCAGTCGAGCGCACGAAGTACTTGATGTTGTCGAAGTCGATGCCGGACAGATCCGATCCCCATGTGGGCATGGGCTTGCGATCAAACAGGCGCAGCCCCTTCAGGCGGGTCTCCAACATCCACTCGGGCTCGTTCTTCTTGGCGCTGATGTCGCGAACGACGTCCTCGGACAGGCCGCGCCGCGCGCTGGCACCGATTGAATCGGTGTCGTGCCAGCCGAACTCGTAGGTGCCGATGCCATCCAAATCCGGATGGGTTGATGTCTCGGTCATGCCAGGGTCCTCTCAGGACGGACGTGCTCGGTCGCAGGGTTCAGTGGAACGTGGGTGGTGCAGACGCCGTCGCCGTGGCTCAGAGTCGCCAGTCGGGTCACGTGCGCGCCGATCAACTCGCTGAAGGCCTCTGTCTCGGCCTCGCACAGTTGTGGGAACTCCTCGGCCACGTGTGCGACCGGGCAGTGGTGCTGGCAAATTTGAACGCCCATGTCGCCACCGCGCTCGACGCTGGCGGCGAATCCGTCGACGCGTAGCTCTTGGGCCAGCAGTGCGGCGCGCTCCTCCAGGGTGTTTCCGGCACTCACGGACTCGCTGTAGCGGCGGCGCATGTCGGCTGCCCGGCCGCGCGCAAAATCCATCACCGCCTCAGCTGAGCCGTTCTCAGCGATGTGGCGGATGGCCGCTAGGGCCAGGTCGTCGTAGGCCTGATCGAATGCGTCTCGCCCGGCCGACGTCAAGGTGTAAACACGGGCCGGGCGGCCGCGGCCGCGGGGTTTGGTCGGACCGAATGGTGCCCGGTCGTTGGCCTGGGCGTAGCCGGCGGCGACGAGCCCGTCGAGGTGGCGCCGAACCGCGGTGCCAGTGAGGTTCAATTCGGTCGCCAGCGCGCTTGCGGTCGCGGGACCAGAATCCAACAACGTGCGAGCCACGCGGGCGGCTGCACCAGTCATTGGGGATTTCACAACACCAGTGTGTCCTATTTACTCCCGCTCGCCAAGAGCGGGCCTTGCCTGGTTGCTCACAAAGCACGTGCCCGGGCTGGGCTCGATCATGCGAATGCTCGAATCGCCGCCAGTGCCTGTTCGATTCGATCGTGCGGGGGGCCAACCACCTCGACCACGTCGAGGTCGTGCGCTCGGATGACCTCGACCAGTAGATCGTGCACCCGCTGGCGGTGTTCCGGGCCATCCCGTTGATCGCCATCTGGCTGCCAGGGGAAGGCGGGGTCACACAGGAATGTCAACCGATACCTCGACTGACCGACCAGTGCCTCCGTCAGCAGCGAATCGTCGTCGAAGTACGCGATGCTGTAGATGGCCGTCATGAGCGCACCGGGATCGGAGACGACCCATTCCTCACCTGCCGCGACCGCTGATCGCAGGCCGATCGATTCGGCCGCCATCTGCGCCCGCATGATTGCCCGCTGCTCAGCGTGAGTCGGCGTTCGGCCTTCCCGGTCCACAAACTCGCGCAGCGCCTCCGGCACGTATCGCGCCGGTAGTGCCTTGCCCAGCGCGCGCCCAAGTGTGGTTTTTCCGGAACACTCACCCCCGAGCAACCCGATCAACCCAGGTTCGGCGGCTGCCTCCGCAACTGGGTGGGTCATGCTCCGGTCGCAGAGGAAGCCATGGCTACATCCTCGGCTGAGGACTCGTTGCGCTCGAACCAAGCCCGCCAACCCCAGATCGCCATCAGCAGCAGCACGAAGTAGAACAACGCGGTGAACCAGAGCGACTGTTGGGCGTAGTGCACAACACCCACCACATTGACGATCACCCACATCGGCCACGCCTCGAGGTACCCCAAGACCATCAGGACCTGGGCGGCAAGGCTGCCGACGAATACGAAGGCATCCAACCAAGTGGCCACGCCGCCGATCAGCTGCAACAACGGCGCCAAGACCACCCAAGCGATGATGAGTGCCAGCGAGCCGATGACTCGCAAGCGCTTTGACAGCGTCTTCGACCGAGTGACGCCTGCCGCCCCCCAGTCGAACCAGCCCCAGATCGCGGCAACGATGAAGACCAACTGCAGGGCCGCGCTGGCGATCAGATCAACGTTGATGAATAGCAGCCCGTAGAGGACGCCGCTGAGAAAATAAAAGGGCCACGCCCAGCGGGTCCCTTTGATGGCGAGGCCTACGCCGATCAGCGCAACCACGACGGCTGTCGCTTCCAGGTAGGTGACTTGGTAGTCCCATGCAGTCAACAGAACGTTCATCGATTCCTCCCTACGCCGGCATTACCCGGACAGGTTCGACGGTCGGCGGTGTTGTTACCGCCCTCTCAGCCCGGATCTGCCCGAGCTCCCGTGTATGTCTGACCCTAGCCCCACCGGGGCATCGGCGGTAACCCGCGGGACTCCTACACTCAGACCGTGGGATTCGCGTTGGAAGTCAGCAATCTCGTCGTGCGCTACGGGCGCACGGTGGCCGTGAGCGATGCCTCCTTCGCCGCGCCAACTGGCGAGGTCACTGCCCTGATCGGGGCGAACGGTGCTGGCAAGACCACAACGGTAGAGACGTGTGAGGGTTACGTCCGGCCCAGTGGCGGATCGGTCCGAGTCCTCGGCCTCGATCCCACGAGTGACGCAACTGCCCTCAGACCACGGATGGGCGTCATGCTGCAGGACGGCGGGGTTCCGTCCGGGGCACGTAGCCTCGAGGTGCTCAGGCATATGTCGCGGCTCTACGCGAATCCGTTGGATCCGGTCACGCTAGCCAACCGCCTCGGCATCGCCGACGTCCGCGCCAACTACCGGCGCATGTCCGGGGGCGAGCAACAGCGCCTCAAGTTCGCAATCGCCCTGATCGGTCGACCGGAGATCGTTTTCCTCGACGAACCCACCGCTGGCCTCGATGCCACCGCCAAACGCGTCGTGTGGGAGCTCGTCGAGCAGTTGCGCCAGGCTGGCGTGACAGTCCTGTTGACCACCCACCTCATGGACGACGTCGAGCGTTTGGCGGACAACATCGTCGTGATGGATCGTGGATCGGTCGTTGCGACGGGCACACCTGCGGAGCTACTGCGTTCCCACCAGCAATCGCTGGTTTTCGATGCGGCTCCCGGCCTTGACCTTGCGGCCCTAGCGACCACCCTCGGTGGTGGCGTCGCCGTCAGCGAGACCAACCGCGGCACCTACCAGGTCAGTGGCGATGTGAGTCCGGATTCGCTGGCGATCGTGGCCGCCTGGTGCGCCGAACAGGGCTTCATGCCACGTGGGTTGACGACGGGGCAGCGCAGACTTGAGGATGTCGTCCTTGAGTTGACAAATTCAGGCGCCGAGGTGGACCGGTGACAACGGCAACGAACGCCCAGCTGGACCTCTCACCGGCACCCGCGGCTGCGAGCCGCCCGTCGATGATCTGGGCTCAGTCCCAGTTCGAGTTGCGACTGATGTTGCGCAACGGCGAACAGATTCTGCTGACGCTCATCATTCCCCTGTTCCTGCTTGTCGGACTCACGTCGGTCGGCTGGGTCGAGTTGGGCAGCGGAGCCCGCATCGACATCGTCACGCCTGGCATTTTCGCGTTGGCGATCATGTCAACCGCATTCACTGCACAGGCGATCTCCGTGGGATTCGATCGCAGATACGGAGTCCTCAAGCTCCTCGGATCCACCCCTCTGTCGCGCACGGGACTCGTGGCGTCCAAGACCCTGGCTGTCCTCGCTGTCGAGGTCATCCAGATTGCGCTGATCAGTTCGGTTGCATTTGTTCTTGGTTGGGATCCGCAGGGCAACCCAGCTGCGGCCGTGTTGCTCATGATCTTCGGAACAGCCGCCTTCAGCGCTCTGGGACTGGCACTGGCCGGCCTGCTCCGTGCCGAGGCGACGCTCGCTGTCGCCAACGGCATCTACCTCATTCTGCTGCTCGCCGGTGGCACGATCATCCCCCAGGAAAAGCTCCCGGGTTGGCTTGCGAGCGCCACGGAACTGCTCCCATCCGGCGCGCTCGGCAACGGGCTGCGCGACGTGTTGCTCAACGGTTCAACCATGCCGGTGGGACCACTGCTCGTGCTGGCTGCCTGGTTCCTGTTCGGGCTAATCGTGGCCGCGAGGACGTTCCGATGGGAGTGAGTTCCGTGGGTGGACGTGCCCCGCGCTGGTTGCGCGCAGTGTTCATCGCCAACCTGGTCGCCCAGACCGGCATCGTCGTGACCGGGGCCCTCGTTCGACTGACCGGCTCAGGCCTGGGATGCCCGACCTGGCCGCAGTGTGCGACTGGTTCGTATGTGCCGACCGCAACGCAAGCACAGGCCTGGCACAAGTACGTGGAGTTCGGCAACCGCACGCTGACGTTCATCCTCGCCATCTTGGCTATCGCCGCGATCGTCGGCGCGTTCACGTGGAGCCGCCGGTTGAAGGCCGCAAGTGGGCAAGGCAGAGGGGTGATCGTCGCACTTGCCGCCGTCCCGCTGCTGGGAACTTTCGCCCAGGCAATCCTCGGCGGGATCACGGTGCTAACCGGACTCAATCCGATCAGCGTGTCCAGCCACTTCCTCGTCTCGACGATCATCATCGCGCTGTGTGTCCTGCTGGTGGTCCGTTCCGCTGAGGTTGGCGATGAGCCTGTTCGCGTGTTGGTCAAACCGCCTATTCGGACGATGTCGCGGGCACTGGTCGGCGTTGCGCTGGTCGTGTTGACGCTCGGCACAATGGTGACCGGTTCCGGCCCCCACTCCGGCGATGCCGACGTAGATTCGCGGCTTCCCTTCGACCCCCGCAGTATCAGTTGGTTGCACGCGGACCTGGTGCTGCTATTCGTCGGCCTCACCGTCGCCATGATCCTGGCGTTGTCGGTCACCGACTCCCCCGCGCGCGCCCGCCGACGCTTCTGGCTGGTGCTGGGGGTGGCGCTGGCACAAGGTTTGATCGGCTACGTGCAGTACTTCACCGGGCTGCCGTGGTTGGTGGTCCTATTGCACGTCGCTGGAGCTTGCGTGCTCTGGATCTGCGTTGTCTTTGCCCACCTTGCCCTGCGCCTTCGCGGCCCGCTGCCCACGCCAGAGCAAGAAGGTCTCGGCGAACCCTTGGTCGTGAGCACCCAGTAGTTCCCACGCCCTGGTCAGCCCGATGGCGTAGAAGGCGAATGACCAGACGATGACATTGGCAACCGTGTCGTCATTGACCCCTTGTCGCCACAGGGCCACACCAGCAATCAACTGGCTGACGAGGAAGAAGGCCGTCGTCACTCGGCGAATCCACCAGCGCGCGCCGACTCCACCCTCCGACCGATGGAACCAGGATTGGATCGCGTAACCCGTGGTGGTCACGAGCCCAGCAACCGGCATGATCACGGCGACGTACTTGAGCGCATTACCCGGGAAGAGACCGGCCAGGGCGACAAACAGGGTGTTGCTGAGCACGATGTACGCCCCAGCGGCCGTCTCCTGAGCGAGCGCTGGTGCGTTCTTGGCCACGATCCGCTCCGGCGCAATCGCCGAGGCCACGAACAGCAGCCCCACGAGCGCACCACTAACCCCGGCTGACGCTACGAGGAAGTCATGAAAGTCATCTGGCACCACAGCCAGGCAGCGTAGCGACGATCAGCCGGTGAAGAACGGATCAATCGCTACGGCGAGGAAGAGCAACGACAGATAAGTGATCGACCAATGGAACAGCCGCATGGGCTTCGGGTCCTGGCCGCGCGTCTCTCGGCGCAGCAACGCGTGTGCCTCGTGCAGGAATAGCCCGCCAAGCAAAACCGCGCTGATGGAATACACCCAACCCATGGGCGCGACGGGGACAAGTGCGAGCGAGGCGCCGACCATCGCCCAGCTGTAGAGCACGATCTGGCGAGCGACCGACCGAGTATCCGCGACGACCGGCATCATCGGCACGCCAGCGGCCTCGTAGTCATCCTTGAACTTCAGCGACAGCGGCCAGTAGTGCGGTGGGGTCCACAGGAAGACGATGGCAAACAGCACGACTGGCGCCCAGCTCAACGAGTTGGTAACTGCCGACCAGCCGATGAGCACCGGGAAGCACCCAGCCGCACCTCCCCAGACGATGTTCTGCGGTGTCCGTCGCTTCAGGCCGAGCGTGTAGATGATGACGTAGAACGCAATCGCTCCCGAAGCCAAGACGGCCGAGAGCAGGTTCACGAAGGCAGCGAGCCACAGCACGGAGCCGAGGCTGAGCAGCAGGCCGAAGATCAACGCTGCCCGGGGGGTCACGTCGCCGCGAACCAGCGGGCGCGCGCCGGTTCGCTTCATCACAGCGTCAATGTCGCGATCGATGTAGGAATTCAGCGTATTGGCACCACCGGCTGCCAGGGAGCCGCCGATCAGAGTCGCGACGGTGACCCACAAACCGGGCAGGCCCCGCGCAGCCAAGAACATCGTTGGGATCGTCGTGGCCAGCAGCAACTCGATGATCCGCGGCTTGGTCAGTCCGATGTACGCCGCGATTCGTCCCCGTTTTGGGCTCTCCCCGGTGTCCACGGCACGGCCAGCTCCATGAGCATGGGACTTGGAGCCAACGGTTGACACGAGACCTCACTTGCGACCTAGCGGTTTCGGCACACTCTGACGAACGGTGAATCAAGAACAGCGGTCATTCCAGAACAACGGTGACATTCTGGCACCCACCACAGCCTAGTGGTCACTCGGGAACCAATGCCATGACTCTAACGGCATTGGGCAGAGGCGAGCAGTTCATTCACCGTTCATGCCCGCAATGCTCCGGGTGGCTGCTCCAACCGTGCGTTACCGACTAAAACCTCGATACGCTCGCCAAGCCGTGCGAACCCATGTGGAAGGACACCTTGTGAGCGAGTCGTTGGACTGGACCGAACTGGATTCCCGAGTAGTCGACACTGCTCGAGTTCTTGCTGCAGACGCTGTACATAAGACCGGTAACGGACACCCGGGCACGGCCATGAGCCTCGCCCCCGCGTCGACGTTGCTCTTCCAACGCGTCATGCGGCACGATCCCAGCGACCCGAACTGGATCGGGCGTGACCGCTTCGTGCTTTCGGCTGGCCACTCCAGCCTCACGCTCTACATCCAGCTGTTCTTTTCCGGATACGGATTGGAACTCAGCGATCTCGAGGCGTTCCGCACCGAAGGCAGCCTTACTCCCGGGCATCCCGAGTATGGACACACCACTGGTGTGGAAGTGACCACCGGTCCGCTTGGCCAGGGCATCTCCAACGCGGTGGGAATGGCGATGGATACCCGCTACGTGCGCGGCCTGCTCGACGCCGGTGCTTCGCCTGGTGAGAGTCCATTCGACCATCACATCTACGTCATCGCTGGCGATGGCTGTATGGAGGAAGGAATTTCCTCCGAGGCGTCATCCCTGGCCGGCACGCAGAAGCTCGGCAACCTCATCGTCCTGTACGACGACAACCACATCTCTATTGAGGGCAACACCGACGTGGCGTTCACCGAGGATGTCCTTAAGCGCTACGAGGCATACGGCTGGCAGACCCTGCACACCGACCTGTTGCCCAACGGCAGCATCGACCTTGAAGCCGTTAACGATGCTCTCGCCGAGGCCAAGGCCGACATCTACCGGCCCACGATCATCCGGATGCGCTCCATCATCGGCTGGCCGGCACCGAAACTCCAGAACACCGGCAAGGCGCACGGCGCGGATCTCGGGGCTGAGGAGGTCGGCGCCGTCAAGGAGATCTTGGGCTTCGACCCTGACAAGAGCTTCGAGGTCTCCGACGAGGTTCTGGCTCACGCGCGTGAGGTCGTCGGTCGAGGCAAGGAAGCCCACGAACAGTGGGATCTGCGGTACCGAGAGTGGCGTTCCAAGCACGCCGAGCGAGCCGCCCTGCTCGATCGGCTCCTTGCCGGCAAGCTGCCTGCGGACTTCGACGCTGCGGTACCGGTGTTTGAGACGGGTAAGAGCGTGGCCACCCGGGTGGCTTCGGGCAAGGTCATCAATGCACTGGCCGCGGTGCTGCCCGAGTACTGGGGCGGCAGTGCCGACCTGGCGGGCTCCAACAACACGAGCATCGAGGGCGGCATGTCCTTCGAGCCGGAAGGCAGTCCCGTACCCGACTCCTCACCGTACGGGCGAATCATTCACTTCGGTGTGCGCGAACACGGCATGGGTGCTGTGCTCAACGGCATTGCAGTCGGTGGGCTGTCCAAGATCTATGGCGGCACCTTCTTCACCTTTGCCGACTACATGCGCGGAGCAGTTCGTGTCGGCTCATTGATGAACATCCCGGTGACCTACGTGTGGACCCACGACTCGGTCGGTCTTGGCGAAGATGGGCCGACGCATCAACCGGTCGAGCACCTGACTGCCTACCGGGCGATTCCCAACCTCCACATCGTCCGTCCAGCCGACGCGAACGAGACCGCCATCGCCTGGAAGACGATCATCGAGAACCGCCGCCCCGCCGGACTGGTACTCAGCCGCCAGGGTCTACCCACGTATGACCAGAACCCCGACGTCGCTCGCGGCGCCTACGTGCGGGTGGAGGCGTCCAACGGCGAGCCCAAGGTGCTGATCCTCGCGACCGGTTCGGAGGTTCAACTTGGGATCGGCGCAGCGGCCGAACTTGAGTCTCAGGGTATTCCCACCCGGGTGGTATCGATGCCTTGCTTCGAGTGGTTCGACGAACAGGACGAGGCGTACCGGGAATCAATCATCCCCTCGGCGGTAAGAGCTCGCGTCTCCGTCGAGGCAGGGCTCGCAACCCCCTGGTATCGGCTTATCGGCGATGCCGGTCGGGCTGTCAGTTTGGAGCACTACGGTGCCTCCGCCGACGGTGCATTATTGATGAAGGAGTTCGGCTTCACGGTCGACAATGTCGTCAAGGCCGCCAAGGAGTCGCTGCAGGCCACCGAGTAATTCCATCCCCACAACCGAACACCCACCTACCGAACCGCTCACCGTCCAGTCGACTACCTCGAGCAAATCAACCAACTCGAGCCGATCATTCATCCACGAAGGGCACATCACATGACGGACAACCTCAAGGCTCTCTCCGACGTCGGAGTCTCCATTTGGCTCGACGACCTGAGTCGAACCCGCCTCACGTCCGGCAGCCTCGCCCAAATGCTGGTGACGGACTCAGTCGTCGGGGTCACCACCAACCCATCGATCTTCGACAACGCCATTACCGGCGGATCCGATGAGTACGACCAGCAGATTGCCGACGCAAAGGCTCGCAACCTCAGTGTCGATGAGGCAATTCGGACCATGACGACCTTCGATGTGCGCTGGGCGTGCGATGTGTTGCGAGGCGCCTACGACGCCTCCAACGGCTACGACGGCCGCGTGTCCATCGAGGTGGACCCGCGCATGGCGCGTGCAACCGAGGCCACGATCGCCGAGGCACAGGCACTGCACTGGACCGTCGACCGCGAGAACGTCCTGATCAAGATTCCCGCCACGGTTGAGGGCCTTCCCGCAATCACCAAAACCATTGCGGCAGGGATCAGCGTCAATGTGACGTTGATCTTCTCTGTCGCGCGGTACCTCGAAGTGATGGACGCGTGGATGGCAGGTCTGGAGGCTGCGAAGGCCGCCGGAAAGGATCTGTCAAAGATCCATTCGGTGGCTTCGTTCTTCGTCAGCCGCGTCGATTCCACCATCGACAAGGCGTTGGAGAAGATCGGCACCCCAGAGGCTGAGGCCCTCAAGGGCGATGCCGGGATCGCGAACGCGCGCCTCGCCTGGGCGGCGTACGAGCAGATGCGTGCCACCGATCGGTGGCAGGCGCTCGCGGCCGCAGGTGCCGTCCTGCAACGTCCGCTGTGGGCCTCCACCGGCGTCAAGGATCCCGCCTACGCCGACGATCGCTACGTCGTTGACCTGGCTGGGCCAGGCTGCGTCAATACCATGCCGGAAGCCACGCTCAACGCGGTGAAGGACCACGGCAACGTTCACGGCGATTCCCTCGATGGCACGGCGACGAGTGCCCAGCAGACGTTCGACGATCTCGCCGCCGTCGGTGTTGACCTGCCCGCTGTGTTCGATGAGTTGGAGACTGAGGGCGTCGACAAGTTCGTGCAGGCCTGGGAAGCCCTCATCGAGAACGTCGCTCAGGCTCTAAAATAGCCACCTGTCGGTTGCGGTAGCGGAGGGAGTTGGCGTGGTGGCACCACCTACGACCAACCCCCTGCGCGACCCGGCTGATCGGCGACTCCCCCGGGTGGCTGGCCCGTGCTCGATCGTGCTCTTCGGCGTCACCGGAGACTTGGCCCGCAAGAAGCTGCTGCCCGCGATCTACGACTTAGCCAACCGCGGGCTGCTGCCGCCCGGATTTGCCCTGGTGGGCTTCGCTCGCCGCGACTGGCGCGATCAAGACTTCGCCGCCATCGCCAAGGACGCGGTCCGCGAATACGCTCGGACGCCGTTTCGCGACGACTTGTGGAACCAGCTCGCCGAGGGCTTCCGGTTTGTCGCCGGTGAGTTCAGCGATTCGGATGCATACCAGAGGCTGACTGACGTGCTGGCCGAACTCGACCGCGAGAGGGGAACCAACGGCAACCATGCGTTCTACCTCTCGATTCCGCCGACCTTCTTCCCGGTTGTGGTCGAGCAGTTGCGCAACTGCGGACTATCCACCAGCGAGCCAGGTGCCTGGCGGCGAGTGATCGTCGAAAAACCGTTCGGACATGACCTGGCCAGCGCGCAGGAGCTCAATCAGGTCGTGGCCGAGGTGTTCCCCGCACAATCGGTCTTTCGCATCGACCACTACCTGGGCAAGGAAACGGTTCAAAACCTGCTGGCCTTGCGGTTCGCCAATGCCATGTTCGAGCCGATCTGGAACAGCCACTTCGTTGACCATGTCCAGATCACCATGGCTGAGGACATTGGCATAGGCAGCCGGGCCGGCTACTACGACGGCATCGGCGCGGCCCGTGATGTTATCCAGAACCATCTGCTGCAGTTGCTCGCGTTGACCGCCATGGAGGAGCCGGTCTCTTTCGAGGCGGACAACATCCGCATTGAAAAGGAGAAGGTGCTCTCCGCGGTAGTCCTTCCAGAGCGACTCGACCTGGCCACTGTTCGCGGGCAGTACACCGCCGGCTGGCAGGGTGGCGAACTCGTGCCGGGCTACCTGGAAGAAGACGGCATCCCGGCCAAGTCCAAGACCGACACCTACGCCGCGATCCGGCTGGAGATTGACACCCGGCGCTGGGCTGGCGTGCCGTTCTATCTGCGGACGGGCAAACGACTGGGACGACGAGTCACCGAGATCGCCGTGGTGTTCAAGCGAGCGCCCCACTTGCCCTTCACCACTACTGACACCGAGGAACTCGGTGCGAACGCACTGGTCATCCGCGTGCAACCGGACGAGGGAATCACGCTGAAATTCGGTTCAAAGGTTCCAGGCACCCAGATGGAAGTCCGAGACGTGACGATGGACTTTGCCTATGGCGAGTCCTTCACTGTCAGCAGCCCCGAGGCCTACGAACGACTGATCTTGGACGTGCTGCTCGGCGATCCCCCACTGTTCCCGCGTCACCGGGAAGTGGAGATGGCGTGGCGAATTCTCGACCCGATCCTGGACTACTGGGCGTCGCACGGAAGACCGGATGAATACGCGGCCGGAACCTGGGGCCCAACGGCCGCAGACCAAATGCTTGGCCGCGATGGCCGCGTGTGGCGGCGGCCATGACCATCCGGTTGGAGGACACCACCGCGAGCGCCATCAACGACGTCATCGCCCGTGAACGCCACCACATCGGCGCCGCCACGGGTATGGCGTTGACGTTGTTGATCGTCACCGACGAGGAGCACCAGTCGGAAGCGGCCCGCGCCGCAACATACTCGGCCAACCAGCACCCCTGCCGAATCCTGATCGTCATCGCGCGCCCGGCTCGGGGCAAGCCGCGGTTGGATGCCGATATTCACGTGGGCGACGGAGAGGGCCCGGGCGAGATGATCCGGCTACGCCTGATCGGCCCGCTAGCCCACCAAGAGGCATCGGTAGTGGTGCCGCTGCTGCTACCGGATACTCCGATCGTGGCCTGGTGGCCGGGGCGAGCACCAACTGATCCGGCGGCTGACCCAGTCGGCCAGTTGGCAGCACGCAGGATCACTGACGCAGCTTCCTCGCGTACTCCGTTGGCAGCCTTGGTCGACCGAGCGCAGGTCTATCAACCGGGTGACACGGATATGGCCTGGACCAGGACCACCGCCTGGCGTTCACTCCTGGCGACCGCACTCGACGAGCCTTTCCCCACGATCACCGGTGCCGAGGTGTTCGCCCGCAAGGCCAATCCCAGCGCGATGCTCCTGGCAAGCTGGATCTCGGCGCGACTCGGTGTTCCCGCCGCGGTGACGGCGCACCGCGCCGAGGGAATCAGCGAGGTTCGCCTGCACACCGTCGACGGTGACATCGGGGTCGCTCGACCGGATGGGCACCTGGCAAAGGTGTATCGCCCCGAGTTCACGAGCCGTGGTATCCCGATGCCGCGACGCGAGTTGCGCGATCTGCTGTCCGAGGAATTGCGACGACTCGACTCCGACGAGATCTATGCCCAGGCCCTCGCGTATTTGGGCGAGCACCAGGATGCACTCAGTGGTGGGCCCAGCAAAGCGAAGGGTCGCTCACCGAAGCCAGCAAAACCAGCGAAACCAACGAAGCGCAGCAAACGCACAACCAAATCCTGAAATGCGACCAGCGGAACGAGGAGTTGCAGCATGACCAGCAAGCAGGAATTGATCATCTACCCCGACCACGATACGTTGTCGGCTGCGAATGGGGCGCGGATCATCACCGCCGTCAAAGACGCGCAAGCTGCCCGCGGGGTCGCGCACATCTGCCTGACGGGTGGAAGAGGCGGCACGTCGGCGCTAGCAGCCGTCTGGGACTCCCCCGCGGTTGGAGCAGTCGATTGGTCCCGCGTCGATTTTTGGTGGTCCGACGAACGCTTCCTGCCCGCGGGCGACCCCGAACGCAATGAGACAGGTGCGCGCGAGGTTCTGCTGGACAAGATCAACGCTGACCCCGACCGCATTCATCCGATGCCCCGACTCGACGGACGAATCGGCGACGATGTCGACGCCGCAGCCGCCAGCTACGCCGAGGAACTGATCCGGGCTGCGGGCGGCAGCACGATGCTGTTCGACGTCACCATGCTCGGCATTGGCGAGGATGCACACGTTGCCAGCCTGTTCCCCGGCCGGGATGAGCAGTTCTCCGACCTGGCAGTGCTGTCGGTACGCAACTCCCCCAAGCCACCACCGACACGAACGACGTTCAACATGGCGACCATCAACAACAGCCGGCAGGTCTGGCTTATCGCATCAGGTGCTGGCAAAGCC
Source organism: Candidatus Nanopelagicales bacterium (assembly GCA_018003655.1). Classification (NCBI taxonomy): domain Bacteria; kingdom Bacillati; phylum Actinomycetota; class Actinomycetes; order Candidatus Nanopelagicales; species Candidatus Nanopelagicales bacterium. Next base: position 4,343 of record JAGNDY010000036.1, on the reverse strand, counting down.
GATGCGATCAAGTTGGCCCTGAGCGGTCTGCCCGCCAAGGATGCACCAGCGGGTGCCGCGCGCGGCATTGACCGTTCGCTGGTGCTGGCAGATCAGGATGCTACTGCGCTGGTGGTCTGATTCGTTCGCGTTAGGCCGTTGCGGAGACCTGTGCTCAAATGCTGGCGTCGCGGTGGCGCTGGAGTGCTTCTTCCAAGATGTCGCCGCCGTCGTGATCTGAGCGGCGCTCCTTGACGTAGGCCAAGTGAGTCTTATACGGCTCATTCTTGGGTGGCGCTGGCGGGTTGTCTTTGTCCTGCCCGGCCGGCCACCCACAACGTGGGCAGTCCCATTCAGCCGGGGCTTCAACGTCCACAGCGAAAGTCGGCTTCGACTCGTGGCCGTTCGCACACCAGAACGACACAAAGAGCCGGGGTGCCGGCTCACCACGCTCGGCTTCACCCATCGGTCCGGCGCCTACCCGACTACCTCTGATTGCACTGCCACCAGCCATGAGTTCTCCCCTAGATGTTCTTGACGATGAGTCCGAGCCCGATGATGCAGGCAGCCCAAACCAATGCGATTGCGACCGTGATCCGGTCGAGGTTGCGTTCGGCGACACTCGATCCGCCGACTGAGGAGGTCACGCCCCCGCCGAAAAGATCCGACAGGCCGCCGCCCTTTCCTTTGTGAAGCAGCACGAGAACGATCAGCATCAGACTGGTGATCACCAAGATGATCTCAAGCGCGATGGCCATCGCTACTCCTTGCGTTTACGTCGGAACCAGATGTGGCTCGCGGGTTAGTTGCCAAGGGTTCAGCTCGCCTCCAGCAAACGGAACCGGACGAGCGCAACAAACTCGTCGGGGTCAATGCTAGCCCCACCGACCAAACCACCATCAACATCGGGCATCGCCATTAGTCCAGCCACATTCGATGCCTTCACAGAACCGCCGTATAGCACCCGGCAAGCATCGGCCAGATCCTGGCCGTAGAGCTCGCCGAACCGGGCACGGATCGCACCGCAAACTTCCTGCGCGTCTTGCGGCGTGGCAACTTCACCAGTTCCGATAGCCCACACAGGCTCATAGGCGATGACGATCGAGGCCGCCTGCTCTGGACTCAATCCAGCCAGCCCGGCTTCGAGTTGACCGAGTGTGTAGGCGACCTGGCCACCCTCCTTACGGATCTCCAGTCCCTCACCAATGCACATGATTGGGGTGAGCCCGGATCGGAACGCCGCATGGACTTTGGAGTTCACGATGCCATCGTGTTCGCCGTGGTAGAGGCGTCTCTCGCTGTGACCGACGATGACGTAGGTGCAACCCAGCTTCGCCAACATTGCGCCCGAGACTTCACCTGTAAAAGCTCCGGCGTCGTGGGCCGAGACGTCTTGGGCACCATATTTGATCTTGAGCTTGTCGCCGTCGATAAGGGTCTGTACAGAGCGAATATCAGTGTACGGCGGGACAACAACCACCTCGCAGGAGTTGTAGTCGTCATCTTTGAGCGCGAACGCAAGCTTCTGCACCAACGCGATCGCCTCGAAATGGTTCAGGTTCATCTTCCAGTTGCCTGCCATCATTGGCAGACGCGACGAGTCAGTCATCAGTCAGTTCCCCTCCAGGGCCTTCAGCCCCGGAAGCGTACGCCCTTCGAGGAACTCAAGGCTTGCTCCGCCACCCGTGGAGACGTGGCTGATTGAACTCTCATTGATTCCAAGCAGGCGAATAGCGGCTGCCGAATCGCCACCACCGACCACCGACATGCCATCGACCTGAGTGAGTGCTTGCGCTACGGCGCGGGTGCCATTAGCGAAGGGCGCCATCTCAAACACGCCCATCGGACCATTCCAAACCACAGTGTGCGAGGACCGAACCAACTGCGCGAACGCAGCGGAAGTCTCGGGGCCAATGTCCAGACCCATCCACCCCTGCGGCACACCCTGCTCGACCGTCACGACTTCGGTGGCTGCGTCGGCCGCGAACTTGTCGGCGATAACCAAGTCCGTGGGAAGGACCAATTCCACGCCCCGTGCCAGTGCCTGCTCGCGCAGTCCGCGGACAGTTTCCAACTGGTCTAGTTCGACCAGTGACGCGCCCACGTCGTGCCCTGCGGCAGCGAGGAAGGTGAAGCACATTCCACCGCCGATGAGTAGGCGGTCCACCTGGGTCAGCAGGTTCGAGATCACGCCGAGTTTGTCCGAGACTTTGCTGCCACCGAGAACCACGGTGTAGGGACGTTGTGGGTCGTTGAGCAAACCGTGAAAGACCTCGGCCTCTCGAGCCACCAACAGACCAGCGGCGTGCGGTAACAATTGCGCCAACTCCGTCACACTGGCCTGTTCCCGATGCACGACACCAAACCCATCGGAGACGAAGCAGTCGCCGAGCGCTGCCCATTGACTAGCCAAGTTGGTCCGCTCACCAACATCCTTGCTAGTTTCTCGCGCATCGAAACGCACATTCTCCAGCAGGGCAACCTCGCCGGGCGCCAGCCCTTCCACGACGCTCTTAGCGGACGGGCCGCAGACGTCGTCGGCCATCGCAACCGGAACCGGCAGCAACTCAGACAAACGTGCTGCTACCGGCCGCAGCGATAGCGCCTCGTCGTACTCCCCTTTGGGCCGGCCAAGGTGAGCAAGCACGATGACCCGGGCGCCTTGGCTGGTCAACGCCTCGATGGTCGGCAGGCTTGCGCGGATTCGACCGTCGTCGGTGATGACGCGGTTACCATCGGCGTCAGTGTCCAACGGAACATTCAGATCCGCTCGAAGCAGCACCGTCCTGCCGGCAACCGGCAGGTCTGCTAGCCCAACAAGTGGGCTCACAGGCGATCGCCGACGTACACCACCAGGTCAATGAGGCGGTTGGAGTAGCCCCACTCGTTGTCGTACCAGCCGAGCACCTTGACCATGTTCCCGTTCACCTTGGTCAGCGATGCGTCGAAGATGCAGGAGGCCGGGTCGGTCACGATGTCGGCCGACACGATGGGCGCCTCGGTGTACTCCAGGATGCCCTTCATGGGACCTTCAGCGGCGGCCTTGATTGCGGCATTGACCTCGTCGGCCGTCGCCGCAGTGGCGACCTCAACCGTCAGGTCAGTGGCAGAACCCGTAGGTACGGGTACCCGCATGGCGTAGCCGTCGAGCTTGCCCTTCAGATCCGGGATGACGACGCCGATTGCCTTTGCCGCACCAGTCGAAGCGGGAATGATGCTCAACGCGGCCGCGCGTGCCCGACGCAGATCCTTGTGTGGACCGTCGTGCAGGTTCTGGTCGCCGGTGTACGCGTGGATCGTGGTCATGAGGCCACGCTCAATGCCGAAGGTGTCGTTGATGACCTTGGCCATGGGCGCAAGGCAGTTGGTGGTGCAGGACGCGTTGGAGATCACGTTATCCGTGGCTGGGTCGTACTCACCCTCGTTGACGCCCAGGACGATGGTGATGTCGTCGCCGCTGGCAGGGGCGGAAACGATGACCTTCTTTACGCTGCCGCCGAGGTGCTGCTTGGCGGCCTCGGCTTTGGTGAAGAAGCCGGTTGACTCGATGACGATGTCGACACCGAGGTCATTCCACGGCAGGTCGCCCGGGTTGCGCTCGGCGTAGACCTTGAGCTCTTTTCCGTCGACGACGATCACGCCGTCTGTGGATGAGACCTCTCCCGGCAGCCGACCCAGAATGCTGTCGTACTTGAGCAGATGAGCCAGTGTGGCGGTGTCGGTGAGGTCGTTAACCGCGACGACCTCGATATCGGCGCCGGAAGTCTGCACAGCGCGAAAAAAGTTGCGGCCGATTCGGCCGAATCCGTTGATTCCTACCTTGACTGTCACGTGATCGCTCCCTAGTTGTGGTCCCGATCCGACCCTACCGGGCGAGGCGATCTAGCTGGCTCAGGGGGCGAGCATGTCCGGAGTCAGCGCTGCCTCGGTATCCGGTACGCCCAGATCCTTTGCGCGTTTGTCCGCCATTGCGAGCAAACGACGAATTCGACCGGCTATTGCGTCCTTCGTCATCGGTGGATCTGCCAAGGCACCGAGTTCCTCCAGGCTGGCCTGCTTATGGGTGACTCGCAGTTGGCCGGCTTCGCTCAAATGCTCAGGGACGTCGTCTCCCAGGATCGCCAACGCCCGCTCCACCCGTGCACCGGCCGCGACCGCAGCGCGTGCCGACCGGCGCAGGTTGGCATCGTCAAAGTTGGCGAGTCTGTGCGCGGTCGCGCGCACTTCCCGGCGCATTCGACGCTCTTCCCACGCCATCACGGATTCGTGCGCGCCGAGGCGAGTGAGCAAGGCACTGATCGCGTCCCCGTCGCGGATGACGACGCGATCGACTCCGCGAACCTCGCGCGACTTCGACGCGATGC
>JAGNDY010000035.1 GCA_018003655.1 Candidatus Nanopelagicales bacterium | reverse complement strand
GTAACCTTCGGCTATGGCCAGGGAACCGACACGCCACCGAAGCCACTGGGGGTGGGGCTTCGAGGATGAACAGGCAAGTTTTGAAGAGATTCAGTCCGCGACGGCCATGGTTGGACAGCACCTCGGGTTCTCAGGGCTCTCAGCGCAGCGTCCCATGCCCCTGCGGGAAATAGCGCTCGCGCCCGCTCGAATCCCCGTGTCGCCGGAGCTCGTTGCCTTCTGCACATCGGATAGGCGGGCTCGGGTGAGCCACACGTACGGGAAGTCCTACCGCGACCTCGTTCGTGGGTTCTACGGGAAATTCGACAACCCGCCCGATGTCGTGGCGTTCCCGCGGACAGAACGCGAGATCGAAGAGGTCCTGAACTGGTGCAGCGACCAGTCGCTGGCCGCCATTCCCTACGGTGGCGGCACCAGTGTCGTCGGCGGCGTCGAGGCGAGGCTGCCTGCGGGTTACGGCGGCGCTGTCTCGATCGATATGTCTGCACTCAACCGGGTGACCGAGGTTGACGCAGTGTCGCGCGCCGCTCGGATCCAGGCCGGCGCGTCGGGTCCACAGATCGAACAGCAGCTGAGCGAGCATGGCCTCACCCTTCGCTTCTTCCCACAATCCTTCGAATTGTCGACCATGGGGGGTTGGCTCGCCACCCGTGCGGCGGGGCACTTCGCGACTGGGCCAACACACATAGACGATCTGGTTGAGAGTGTGCGAGCAGTGACACCGACGGGCTCGTGGGAGTCACGCCGCCTACCTGCAAGCGGCGCGGGTGTCAGCCCGGACCGGATGTTGTTGGGCAGTGAAGGCTCGCTCGGGATCATCACCGAGGCGTGGGTGCGAGTCATTCCAAAGCCCACCTTCCGGGCGGACAAGTCGGTCTCGTTTCCCGACTTTCTCACTGGCGCGCAAGCGCTTCGGTCAATTGCGCAGGCTGGTCTGCAACCAGCAAATTGCCGGTTCATCGATGCCGCCGAGGCCCGCCTCAACGGTGCCGGCGACGGTCGGACGGCACTACTGGTGTTGGGATTTGAATCCGCCGATGCGCCAGTCGATCAGATGCTCACCAGGGCGTTGGAACACTGTCGCGTTGCTGGCGGACGGTGGGATGACTCCGGATCCGGGACCGTCGGCGATGCAGCCGGAAGCTGGCGCGAGTCGTTCATCAGAGCGCCGTATCTGCGCGACACCCTGGTCGCGGTCGGGGTACTGGCCGAGACATTCGAGTCCGCAATCACCTGGCACCGCCTTCCGGATTTCTACTCTCGAGTACTGCAGGCCGGGCAGGAGGCGATCACCCGAGTGTGTGGACCCGGCGGGCAGATAACCGCACGGATTACGCATGCATACCCCGACGGAGCGGGGGTGTACTTCACGGTGGTGGCACCTGCGCGGAGAGGAGCCGAGATCGAACAGTGGGACCAGATCAAACTCGCCGTTAGTGATGAACTGATTGCCGCTGGTGGAACCATCACGCACCATCACGCGGTTGGCCGAGACCATCGACCCTGGTACGACCAGCAGCGACCAGACGTATTCGCGGCGGCATTGTCCGGGGCAAAAGCAACGGTGGATCCCGCGAGCGTCATGAATCCCGGTGTCCTGATCGATCCCCCAGCGAGCAACATTAACGTCGGTAGCGAGGTGCGAACTTGATCACGACGGCCAGTGTCCTTCGCGAGCGGGGGTCGGTGCGACCGTACGAAGCCTCCACGCCCTTGCGCGTTGAACCGGTATCCCTGGACGAACCGGGTTTCGGTGAAGTGTTGATCAAGATCACGGCGGCCGGGGTGTGTCACTCTGACCTTTCCGTTGTCAATGGCGACCGACCGCGACCCCTGCCGATGGCTCTGGGTCACGAATCGGCAGCAGTGGTGCAGCAAGTGGGAGCGGGTGTGACGCAGGTACAACCCGGAGACCACGTGGTGACGGTCTTTGTCCCCTCTTGTGGCGTCTGCTCGCCCTGTCGCGAGGGCCGCAGCGCTCTGTGTGAGTCCGCTGCCGCAGCCAATGCTGCTGGCACGCTGCTATCCGGCGAACGGCGGCTCAAGGACGTCGATGGCGCCGTGCTTCATCATCATCTTGGTGTCTCGAGTTTCGCTCAGCACGCGGTCGTGTCGGAGAACTCGCTGGTAGTCATCGATTCGAACATCCCGCCCGAGATTGCGGCCCTATTCGGATGTGCCGTGCTGACCGGAGTTGGTGCGGTGGTCAACACCGGTCGACTCCGTGCAGGGCAAAGCGTTGCCGTGATCGGACTAGGGGGAGTTGGTATGGCCGCCCTGATCGGAGCGGTGGCCGCCGGTGGGGCCGAGGTCATCGCGGTCGACACGAGCGCGGAGAAGCTGCACCTGGCCCGTGAACTCGGGGCGACTTGGACGTTCAAGGCCGACGAGGCCGCGGTCGAGCAGATCCGAGACGCGACCGGTGGTGGTGTGGATTTGGCAGTCGAGACCGCCGGTGTCATCCCTGCGTTGGAGACCGCTTACCAGGGCACCCGTCGGGGCGGCACGACCGTGACGGCGAGCCTGCCCCATCCATCGGCTACATGGCCTATCGCTCCGACGACGCTCGTGGCCGAGGAACGAACTCTGCGAGGCTCATACCTGGGATCGTCGGTGCCGACGCGCGACGTTCCGCGCTACCTGAAGTTGTGGCGGGCGGGTCGGCTACCAGTTGACCGAATATTGGGTGAGCAGTTTGCGCTTGCCGACATCAACGTTGCCCTCGATCGCCTCGAGCAAGGGCAGGCACTGCGCCAGGTGGTGATGATGGATGACTGACGCCGTTGACAGTGGCCGAGACTCCTACCGCCATTGGCTGCAGATTCCCACCCGTTGGATGGATAACGACATCTATGGGCACGTGAACAACGTGCAGTACTACTCGTTCTTCGACACGGTCATCAACGAGTACCTCATTCGCGAGGGCGGCCTGGACCCTGGCAGCGGCGAAGTCATCGGCTTGGCGATCGAGACGCGCTGCGAGTTCCACAGATCGCTGTCGTTCCCGGAGGTCGTCAGCGCAGGGCTGAGAGTCGCGAAACTCGGTCGTACCAGCGTGCGGTACGAGATCGGGCTGTATTCGACCGCTGATCCTCGACCAGCTGCAACTGGACACTTTGTGCACGTGTTCGTGGACCGGCAGCGACGTCGTCCCACCGACATCCCCGGTCAGATGAGGTCCTGCCTTGAACGGCTCACTTAGGCCAGCGGGCGACTAGACTGGAGGCACGTCTCGGGTTGGTAGGAGGTGATCGTTGTGCGGACAGGATTGTGCACCCTCGCCGCAGTTGGCAGTTCTGTTGTTGTCGGTTTGGCCGGAGTTGGCGCTACTGCGAGCACTGCTGTCGCTGCGAGCAGCCGGGTGCCTCAAACTGTGGCCCAAGTTCCCGCAGCCAAGAGCAGCTCGACGCTACGAACCTACGCCCGACTCACAGTGCCGAAGGCGGGAATCTCGAGTCTGCGCGTTGTGCGTTACCGGGGTCGACCCGATGACCGAGTGGGCACGATGATCAATAATCGAGGTCGGTCAGCTGCTCCCTATGGTCACTGGGGCGGCGTTGGACCTGGACAGGTGGGCAACTTCCTGCTCACAGGCCACCGGACGTCGGCCAATGCGCCGATGGGCCGAGTACCCCAGTTGCGAAAGGGCCAGAAGATCTTCATCACCAAAGGGAAGACGACGTACGTATATACGGTCGCATCGCACATGTGGATCAACTTCCGATCCGCACAGTCACGCGCACGCCAGACCGCGCAAGTCCCAGGCCACCCCGGTCGGAAGGCCACTGAGTCAGCGATTGTGCTCTCGACGTGCGCCACTCCGGAAGACAATGCTGCTGGCCGCCGGTGGCGTGACCGTTTCCACAATCCCACCCATCGAATCGTTGTGGTTGGCTACCTTTCGGGTGCGCGCTTCAAGTAGGCGCCCCGTGCCATGAGTGAGCGGAAAACGTGGACCCCGACATCAGAGTTGTCCCGGTGCAGGAGGAGGATTTGGCCTACCTGCTGAGCGGCGACGACGCATTCTCGACCGCCACGGGGATGACGGTGGCCCAAGGCTACTTGGCCTTTCCGGAGGCACTGGAGTTCACCGCCGAGCGCCTCAACTTGGGCATGGACCCAGCATGGTCAACCCACTTGATCGTCGACTCAATGGACAACGAGTTGGTGGGCATGGGCGGTTTCAACGGGCCACCGGAACTGGGCAGCGTCGAACTCGGGCTGAGCATTGCTCCAGCCCGACAAGGGGAGGGGATCGGCGCGGCAGCGGTACGGGCACTGGTCGCCAGTGCCGCGCAGCGGGGAGCCACGATGGTCTATGCGTTCACCGTTGCGGAACCAGGCCCGTCGCCGTCCATGCTCATCCGCTGCGGGTTCACCAAGGTCGCCGAGATAGCGGAGTCTGATGACGGACCGCTGTGGCGTTGGGAGGTCAGGTGTTGAGTTCGCGCAGCGAATCAACGACGAATTGCTCCCACGCTGCCGCTGTCTTGTTGCAAGATTCCCGCCGCGGTACTCCCGTCTGGGCTCGCACCGAGACCTCGAACTGACGGAAGTCCGCAGTCGCAACCCGCCACCGGCCAGGACCGTCCCCGGGTGTCACCCGAGTTCCGTCGAGATCGACCATCCCGCAAACCTCTCGGACGGCCAAATCGGCAACCTGCGCCTGGGCGGGCAGCGATGTCCGACCGCGGGCAGTCACGAGGTCGACGTGACCCGCCGACGCGGCCTGCAGCACCCGGTCCCCATCGTCCTCGCTCAGGCGCCCGTGGACCCAACCCGATGGCAAGGTGACTGCGGTCGGGGCAAATCGATGGCCGCCAATGTGCGAGCTCTCCCAGACTCGCCCCTGCCAGCGCGGGTCGGCGGCCAGGGCCAGCGCCAGGGGACGGCCGGCGCGAGCGCAGCAAACATCTCGACGTGAATGGCTGCAGACCAGTAGGAGCGGATCGTCATCTCGGGAGATGCCGGGTGCTACCGCACTGATGTCTCCGGCAACGAGCGCCGCCAGATTGAAGTCCAGCACCTCGGCTGGGTCGGTGATGGTGAGCCGCCCAAGCATGACCCGCGCGGGCTGCGTGCAAGCCACCCAGACGTGACGAGGGTCATCGAGCAGGCCGCGATCGGCATGACGACCAGCCGACCGAATCAAAGTCGCCTTGATGCTCAATTCATCGACCCGTGCCTTCAACTGGGCGCCGACGTCGCGGGGAAAGTGGCTCTCCGTGAGTGCCTCGCGCCCGTACGGTCCTGGTTGTTCAATCGCGATCCATCCCAGCGCGAATGGAGCCGTGCCCGGCATCGCCTCGCCGATGCGTTCGGCTTCGAAGGCGCAACCGTCGACGATCTTGCTCACCAGCGACTGCCGCCCAATGCGGCGATGGTTGTGCTCTTGAGTTTGTCGCCAGAGGCATTCCGGGCCTTGGGCGACAGGTTGATCGAGATTGGTTTCCCGCCCGCGTTTTCCGCGCGCACAGGAGCCCGACCGACCCAGGCCAAGATGAGCGCATCCTCGCCCTTGATCAAGCGCTGACAACGGATACCGCCAGTGGCGCGACCTTTCGCCGGGAACTCCGTCCATTTACTGACCTTCGCGGAGGTCGCTGCAGTACCGGCCAGCAGACCGAGCGACCCGGCGACGGTGGCGACGAGCACGTCGTTGTGCTGCGCGGTCACCGCTCCAAAGAAGACGACCTGTGCGTCGGCGGCGAGCTTGATCCCAGCCATCCCACCGGCTGTGCGTCCCTGCGGGCGAACGCTGCTCGCACCAAACCGCAGCAAGTGCGCGTTGGAAGTCACAAATACCAACTCGTCGGTGTCTGCTGACATCGTCGCACCGACGACGCGGTCACCGGCCTTGAGCTTGATCACATCCCAGGTGTCCTTGCCAGAGGGCACGTCGGCGGACAGGCGTTTGACAACTCCCTGCTCAGTGCCTAGCGCCAGCGCGACTGGCTGTTCGGATTCGGACAAGTCAATCGGCAGCAACCCAACCGCCACCTCTGATCTCTCGAAGGAGCAGTACTCCGAAACAGGTGCGCCCGCGACCGAGTGTCCCGTGGAGGTCATGGGTAGTTCGATTACCTTGATGCGATGCGCCCGACCAGCAGAGGTGATAACCGCCAACTCGCCTCGCGTCGTGCTTTCGGCCGTCGCACGCAGTGCATGGTCGCTGAGTTCAGCCTGCCCCGGATCGTCGGCACTCGATGTCCGCGCCAACAGCCCAGAGGTCGTCAGAACCACCCGACAGGGCTCGTCCGGAACCTCTAGTGATGTCGGGTTGGCGGCGGTCACTGGCATGACACCATCAAGCAGGATCGTGCGGCGCGGCGTTGCGTGTTCAGCCACGGCCGCGTCGAGTTCCCGGGAGACCACCGATCGCAGCACTTTGGGTTCGTCGAGAATGCGCTGCAGCTCAGCGATCGCTGCGTTGAGCTTGTCCCGTTCGGTTTCCAGTTCGATTCGTGAGTACTTGGTCAGCCGACGCAGTGGCATATCGAGGATGTGCGTCGCCTGTAGTTCGGACAAGTCGAAGACGTCCATGAGGCGCTGTTTGGCCACCGAGGCGTCATCGCTTGAGCGGATGAGCGCGACGACCTCGTCGATGTTGAGAGTCGCAATGAGCAGCCCGTCGACCAGGTGAAGCCGGTCGGCCGCCCTGTCGAGGCGGAACTGCGAGCGACGTCGAACAACGTCCACCCGGTGATCAACGAACACATGCAACATCTCAAGCAGGCTCAGTGTCCGTGGTTGACCGTCGACGAGTGCCACGTTGTTGACATTGAACGATTCCTCCAGCGGCGTCAGCCGATAGAGAACGTCGCGAACGGCTTCGGGGGAGAATCCGCTCTTCAGTTCAATGACCAGTTGCATCCCCTTGTCGCCATCGGTCAGATCGACCAGATCGGCGATGCCCTCGACCTTCTTGGCGATCACGAGTTCCTTGATCTTTTCGATCAGGCGCTCCGGGCCTACGCCATATGGCAAAGCCGTCACCACGATTCCCTTGCGTCGCGCTGACACCTGTTCGATTCGGGTCGCTGCGCGCATCCGGAACGAGCCCTTGCCGGCGCGGTATGCGTCCTCGATGCCACTCATCCCTAAGATCTGCCCCCCGCTAGGCAAATCGGGACCGGGCACCAACTCCATGACCTCCTCGAGGGATGCGCGCGGTCTCCGGAGAATCAGTTTGGCGGCAGCACAGACCTCGCCGAGGTTGTGCGGCGGCATGTTCGTCGCCATTCCAACGGCAATTCCGGCCGCGCCATTGACGAGCAACAACGGGACGGCTGCTGGCAGCACCACGGGTTCAAGCTCTCGACCGTCATAGTTGGCGACGTAGTCGACCACGTCCTCATTCAAGCTCTCGGTCACTGTCGCGGCGGCAGGAGCGAGTCGGCATTCGGTGTAACGCATAGCGGCCGCGCGGTCGTCTAAGGAACCGAAGTTGCCGTGGCCGTCGATCAATGGCAAGCGCAGCGAGAACGGCTGGGCCATCCGAACAAGGGCCTCGTAGATTGCGGAATCGCCATGCGGGTGGAGGCGTCCCATGACTTCACCGACAACGCGCGCGCTCTTGACGTGACCCCGGTCAGGTCGCAGACCCATCTGCGCCATTTGGTAGAGAATCCGCCGCTGAACCGGTTTCAGACCATCGCGGGCATCGGGCAGTGCGCGCGAATAGATGACCGAATACGCATATTCGAGAAAACTGCCGCGCATCTCTTCGCCAACGTCAATGTCGACAATTCGTTCTTCAACGGGCGCGGTTGTTGGAGTAGAACGAGCGGGCACCTAGGTATTCTCCCCGTTCACGGGCGTGCGGTATCCATTGACACGGCCATTGCGGCGAGTCTGTTGCCTGATGCGAGCGCGGCGTCTGGGCCCATCCCGGCGAGCCAGGCGGGCAGGAACCCAGCGGCGAAGGCGTCACCAGCGCCGCGGGTATCTGCCAGTGTCACCGCCAAGGCAGGACTGGTTACCGCTTCCATGTCGCTGGATGTCCACAGCGCACCCTCGGGCCCGAGTTTGACCACGACGTTGCGGTAGGAATTGGTGAGCGCCCGCGCCGCTTCCCGGGGGTCGGGTACGCCAGCGAGCGCGGTGGCCTCCTCGGCGTTTGCGAACAGTAGGTCGCACCCGGCGGTCCAGCCGATGAACATGTGCGGGCCGACATCGCGCAATGGTCCGGAGGATGCGGGATCGACGCTTGTCGTCATCCGCCGTAGCCGGGCCAGATCGAGTGCCGCAAGGGCTGCGAGCCGAGATTTCTCGTGAAGCAGCGGGTAGCCGGTCAGATGAAGGTGCCGACCAGGGGCAAAGATCTCCTCGGGCAGGTCGGCGGGTGCTAGTCCGGCATTGGCACCGATGTCTGGCAATTTGGCCCGCGTGCCATCGGGGAACATCAGAACGACGCAGGTCCCGGTCGGTCGGGTTCGATCCACGGTCACGTAGGGCTGGACACCTGATTCACGCAGGTGCTCCACGGCAGCGCGGCCCAAATCGTCGTCGCCGACGCGGCCGATGAAGGCCGTGCCCGTTCCCTCGGCTGCAAGCCAAGCGGCTGTGTTCGCTCCCGCACCGCCGCCGTGAGTCTGGACCGAAGCTGCGGTGTCGGTCCCCGTTCGGACTGTCCCGTGAACGTTGGCCACGACGTCGGTCATGAGTTCGCCTACGACGATCGTGTTCACATCCGGCAGGGCCACCCCACCCACGGTAGCGTTGCCACGATGACCGAGCAGACAGGCTCCTCCTCCGCCGGTCCCGCCTTGGAGGAGTCCGACACTACCGCCGCCGCTGAGCAGGGGTCTGTGCCGGACTATCCCAGTCATTGGGAGGCCGACGTCGTCCTGCGTGACGGTCGGACCTGTCACATTCGACCAGTCCGACGAGCTGACCGCGACGAGGTCAGCGAGTTCTATGACGGGCTGACCGACGAGACCCTCTACATGAGGTTCTTCAGCCCCAGCGCGGACTTACTCGCGAAGTCAATAGACAAGATATTGGCGACTGATTACCGCGAGCACGTCGGTCTGCTTGCGCTCATGGGCGGGCACATCATCGGGATCGGGACGTACGACTCGGTCGGCCGCGCCGAGGCGGAGATCGCCTTCATCGTGGCCGACGATCAGCAGGGCCGTGGTCTTGGTTCGGTGCTGCTTGAGCACTTGGCCGCGATCGCTCGCGAAAATGGGATCTACCGCTTCAAGGCAGAAGTGTTGTCGGGCAACAAGAAGATGCTGGCAACATTCGAAGCCGCGGGCTATACCCCGAGTCAGGAACTTGAGGAGGGCATTGTCCTCATCGACTTCGACATCGATCCCACCTATAAGTCACGGCTCGTGGCGCGTTCCCGAGAGCATCGTGCGGAGGCACTGTCGATTGCACGACTTGTTGCGCCCACGAGCGTGGTTGTGGTCGCTGACGACATGTCAGCTGACTCCATCGGGCGCACGGCGCTGACCAGCCTGGTTGCCGGCGGGTACGGCGGTCGGCTGGCCGTTGTGCACCCGGGCGGTGCAGACGTCGACGGAATCAATGGCTTCGCATCGTTGACAGAGATGTCCGACACCGTTGACTTGGTGCTCGTTGATCTCACCCCGGACCGGGCGGAGGCGCTCGTGGCCCAGTGCGCCACTGCTGGCGTGCGCGGCTTGCTCATGCTCTCCGGCGGATTCGTGGTCGAGGGCGACTACTCCCGTCAGCGGCGGTTTGTGACAAGTATTCGTGAGGCTGGGATGCGGCTGATTGGACCGAACACCCTGGGTTTGATCAACACCGATCCGCGCGTGCAGATGAACGCGTCGCTGGTCAAGGAGATGCCAGGCAGGGGCCGGATCGGCTTGTTCTCACAGACCGGCGCGTTCGGCGCGGCGATCTTGACCGAGGCGAACCGGCGGGGTCTGGGAATCTCGACGTTTGTCTCGGCAGGCAATCGGGCCGACGTTTCCGCCAATGACATGTTGCAGTACTGGCAGGACGACGACTCGACCTCGGTGGTGTTGCTGTACCTGGAGAGCATCGGTAATCCTCGCAAGTTCACGCGGATCGCCCGTCGGCTGGCGTCGCGCAAACCCGTCGTTGCTGTCCGATCCGGCAGGTCGACCCAAGCGCTCCCCATGGGTCATGCAGTGCGTCCGACCGAACTGCCAGCGGCTGCGGTTGATGCGATGTTCGATCAGGCCGGCGTGATCCAGGTGGACAGCTTGGGGGAGTTGCTCGACCTTGCTGGCGTGCTTGCGTTCCAACCACTGCCAAGGGGACCCCGAGTTGCGTTGCTTACTGACTCCGATGCCCTCGGGCGCCTGGCAGCTGATGCCTCGGTGTCGTTGGGCTTGGAACCGGTCGGCCCGCTTCGCCTCGTCAAGACGGAGGCGGAGGTCGAGCTCAACGAGGAACTGATTGGCGAGGCCCTGGCCGACCCGGGCGTTGACGCGGTGGTCGCAACCCACATGCCACCGCTGATGGGCAGCGACGATGACCTTGGCGCGGCACTTTTGCGTCAGTCGCATGGCGCAACCAAGCCGTTGATCGCCGTGGTGCTGGCACACCAAGCTCGTGCACTGGCGGGTCCGATGAGCACCTACGAGATGCCAGGACACGGATCGATCCCGCTCTTCTCCGACGTTGAGTCTGCTCTGCGTGCTTTACGAACGGTGGTTGGCTACAGCCAATGGCGAGCTGCTCCTCGGGGCAAGGTGCCGTGGTTTGCCGGGTTGGAGCGACATCGTGCGCGGCACCTCGCCGACGAGGTCATCGCCAGCGGTGACGGCGGTGCGATGACACATATCGCCGACCAGCAGCTCAGCGACATTCTGGCCTGCTACGGCATCGAGTTGTGGCCGTCCACGCCGGTCCGGTCAGAGGACCAAGCAGTCGCCGAGGCAGCCCGGATTGGGTATCCGGTCGTCATGAAGACATCGCTGGAGCGACTGGTTCACCGAACCGACTTGGGTGGTCTGCGCCTATCGATTGAGAATGAGCAAGCATTGCGGACTGCCTTCATGTCGATGACGGCGACTCTCGCGCCCGACGCGGTGGACAGGCTGGTCATCCAGCGCATGTGTCCAACGGGCGTGGCCTGCGTTGCGACCACGGTCGAGGACCCGCTTTTTGGTCCGGTCGTCAGCTTTCGCCTAGGGGGAGTGATCCCGGAACTCCTGGCGGACTTCGGGTACCGGATTCCGCCGCTGACCGACCAGGATGCCCGCAAGTTGGTGCGAGCGCCCAAGGCCTCGCCGTTGCTGTTCGGTGGTACCCCAGCGATGCATCTGCAAGACAACCCGGTCGACACGCGTGCGCTCGAAGAGCTCGTTGCCAGACTCGGTCACCTGGCGAACGACTTGCCGGAGGTCGCCCACCTGGAACTGAACCCGATCGTCGTGCACGCCAAGGGTATTGCGGTGTTGGGGGCCATCGGCAGCGCGCAGCGGCCGCAGGTTCGCACGGATCTTGAAGCCAGACGCCTACTGTGACCGAATCGGTGCAAGAATCGAATCATGCCGGAATCCGCACTCGTCGCTGACGCGTTACACCGTGACATTGAACTGACCGGCTATTACCCAGCGGTCGTCGAGGACTGTCTCGCGACGGCGCTAGGAAACGAGCAGCTTCGTGCCTACGCAGTCCATCATGAGCCGACCTTCGACCAGGATCAGCTTCGTCGCCATATCACCGTCCTGGCTCTTACCGAGACGCGCTTGATCATCGCTCACGTGGATGAACACGGCGCTCCGGATGGTTCGGGTGAGGCATCCACCGCATCGGCATCCAGCGAGGCCGTGCGATTGGAACGAGTTGACTCCGTGGTGGTGACCCGTGTCATCGCCGACCCGGAGAACTACCAGCCCGGTTCCTCACCCGCGGAGGTCGTCCTGACGATTGGGTGGGGCGCAGTCAGTCGGATAGATCTGGAGCCAGCCACCTGCGGTGATCCCCAATGCGAGGCCGATCACGGCTTCACTGGTTCATCGACCAACGATGACCTGGGTCTACGGGTGTCCTCGGCAGCAGACGGCGGAACCGTCGTGGACCAAATGCTCGCCTTCGCCCGGGCGCTGAGTAACGCCAGCGGCGAACGACTGCGCTGACGGGTACGGCGTCGTACCGACACGTCACCAGTAGCAGCCGTGCCCAGGGCACATCGTCCCTGTGCGTTACTCCTCGTCTTTGGGTGACCCGAAGAGAAGTTCTTCCCAATGCGGGGCGCTATCGGCTGACTTCCCGCTTGCTGATCGGTCGTCAGCCTGCTGTGAATCGGGTTCGGCCGCGTCGCGGGCGACTGTGTGCGTATCAGCAGTACTTGTCGGCGAATCTGAGCCGCGACGCGCGGCGCTGCCAGCAGGGTGACTCGCCTCCGCCGCAGACTCCCTGCGTTGCGCCGCTCGAGCGGCAGGATGCGACTGATCCCAGGCCCTTGCCGGCTTGGATTCCTCGCTGGAATCCGGTGGAACTGGTGTGCTCGCTGCTGGGCGCTCTGATGCCGCTGCACCCCGGGGCGCGCCGTTCTGCCGGGGACCATCATTGATGTTTGTCGGCGGTGTCGGTGGTAATGGCGGTGTCTGCGGTTGCGGCGCAGAGGCTTGCTCCAGCAGCCACATGGCCTCATCGTCGACGGCTGAGATCGAGTCATCCCGTGGGTTGTAGGTGAAGGTGGCGATTCGATCGCCCTGCGCAGCTGGGTACGCCGCGACCACGGACCAGGTCCCGTCTGAGCGTCGCCACGCATCCCATCGGATCGACAGCGGGTCGACCGCCCGGATTCTGACCCGTGCGCTGACGGCATCTTCGAGGGTGAGACGCTCGCCGCCGACCAGCACGTGCGCCGCGCGTGCTTGGACAGACACATGTCCCCGCTCGGTGATGACCGGGTGTGCGAACCTTGCAATCAGGTCCTCGTCGACATCGGCCTCGGTAGCAATGTCCGCGACCGATTCACCATGGCGGACCCGGTCTTGAATCTCCCGGGGGGAAGGCAGCGGCGCCGCCCGTTTCGCCTGTGCCCGTGCCGGTGGTGTCGTGCCATGCTCGCGGGTGATGACGGCGACCAATCGCGAGTCGACAACCAACTCGAACTCGGTCCCGTCAGTGTCGACGAGGAGAAGTCGCTGACCGTCGTTCGAAGGTCCCATGAAGGACAACTCGCGCATCAATCACTCCGGGTGTTAATCAAGGGCCAAAGGACGAAATCTAGTCGGCGGTGGTTACTCGCCCAACACCGCTCTGGTGTAGACGTTGGCGAAGACACGCTGGGGGTCAAGTTGATCACGAACCGCCATGGCCTTGTCCCAGTTGGGATAGGCGGGCCGCAGGTCGGCGGCCGTGCGGGTGTTGATCTTTCCCCAGTGTGGCCGACCCTGATAGCTGCGCATGATCGCCTCTACGGCCAGGAACCACTCGCGGTCCGTCCGGTCGAACGCGTGGACCGCGATGTACCCGGTGTCGCGGCCGGTAGCCGGCGAAAGCCACGAGGTGTCACGCGGAACGCTGCGGACCTCAATGGGGAAGGAAATGCGCCAGGCGCCTTCGGAGAGCAACTTCTTGACATCGGTCAGCGCTGGCAGCAGCGACTCCCGGGGCAGGGCGTACTCCATCTCGGCGAACCGGACCCGGCGAGGGGACGTGAAGACTCGCCACGAATCGTCGGTGTACGTGCGATCCGACAGCGCTTTCGCGGCGATCTTATTGACGAAAGGGGTGTAGCCGGGAGCGGTTCGACTGAAGCGACACGTCGCTCCGAACACGGTGTTGGACATGAAGTCCTCTTCCCACCACGATTTGAACGCTGACGGTGGGGCCGTCGGGTCGGTCGTCCGGTCGTTGTATTTGACGTAACAGCCCTCGGTGTGGGGAAACCAGTAGAACTCCACGTGGTCGTGGGCTGCAGTCCATCCGTCAAACGATTCGACGACCTCGTCGAACTGCGCGGGGGCCTCGTGCGCTTGGAGTCGAAACGCTGGCTCAACCGCCAGGGTGACGGCTGTGACGATGCCGAAGGCACCTAGTCCGACCCGGGCAGCGTTGAAGACGTCAGGATTCTGGGTGGCCGAAGCCGTGATCACGCTGCCGTCGCCGGCAACTAGCTCCAACCCCGTCACCATGTCGGCGAAGGTTCCGGTGTCGCGCCCCGTTCCGTGGGTGCCGGTCTGCAGGGCACCGGCGAGGCTTTGCACCCGGATATCGCCCATGTTCGTAAGAGCCAAGCCGTGAGAATGCAGAACTTCACATAGTCGAGTGAGGTTGATGCCGGCCTCGACTGTGATGGAGCCAGCTGCGGGGTCGATGTGTCGGACACCCTGCAACTTGTCGGGCAGCAGCATCATGTCGTCGGCAACCGCGGTGGAGGTGAACGAATGACCTGCACCGATCATTCGAATGGTTCGACCCTGTTGAGCTGCGGAGCTCACGAGCGCGCTGACATCGCCGGGGTTGGCAGGGCTGTAGACGTTCGCGGGCTTGGCTTGCACCGTTCGTCCCCAGTTACGCCAGGTTCCGTTCCTACCGATCGCTTTGCTGCTCTTGGATGTCGCCACACCTGAAGCATGAACGCTGCCTGAGTCGATGCGCAAACGGGGTCCACGAGTCGTGCCCGACCGCGACC
This sequence comes from Candidatus Nanopelagicales bacterium, assembly GCA_018003655.1. Taxonomy (NCBI): domain Bacteria; kingdom Bacillati; phylum Actinomycetota; class Actinomycetes; order Candidatus Nanopelagicales; species Candidatus Nanopelagicales bacterium. The sequence continues at coordinate 6,624 of JAGNDY010000035.1, read as the reverse complement.
GGCGAGAATCACTCTCATGACCCAGATCGATGCCGTCTTGTTGCTGTCTTTCGGCGGTCCGGAAAGACCTCAGGATGTGATGCCGTTCCTTGAACGCGTCACCGCTGGCAGAGGCATACCTCCGCAGCGGCTAGCCAAGGTCGCGGAGCAATACCTGGCGTTTGGCGGGATATCACCGATTAACGAGCAGAACCGTGAGCTAGTAACGGCTCTGCGCGAGGCATTGGCCGCGTCCGGACTCGATCTGCCAGTCTATTGGGGTAATCGAAACTGGGATCCGTTACTGGCACACACCCTGCGCCAGATGCGCGGCGATGGCGTCCAGTGCGCGGCCGTGATCGTCACGAGCGGCTACTCGTCCTACTCAGGTTGTCGGCAATATCGAGAGAACCTCTACGACGCCGTGCAAGAGGTGCAGTCCGATGGCCAAGGGCCCGCGCCGCAGTTGCTGAAGGTTAGGCGCTGGTTCGATCAACCTGCCTTCATCGAGGCCATGGTCGACAACACCGTCGCAGCGGTCGAGCGAATCCGAGGCGCGGGAGCCTCACTTCCGCAGCTGGTGTTTACAACCCACTCGATCCCCATCAGCCAGGCGCTCACCAGCGGTGACCCGCTTCTCGGCGGAAACATGTACGAGCGACAGCATCGATTCGCGGCCGAACAAATCGCGGGTGGCGTGTCGGTGAGGCTCGGGCGCGAATTGCCCTGGGAACTCGTCTACCAGTCGCGCTCTGGCCCACCGACGGTTCCGTGGTTGGAGCCAGATGTGGGCGACTACCTGGTGGAACTCAAAGAGCAGGCAGCGCAGGGCGCCGTGATGATTCCGATCGGCTTCGCCAGCGACCACATGGAGGTGATGTGGGACCTGGATACCCAAGCAATGCAGCAGGCTCAGGAAGTCGGCTTGCCGTGCGTTCGAGCGGCCACAGTCGGAACTGATCCTCGCTTCGTCCACGCTCTGGTCGACCTTGTCGCTGAGCGAGTGCGACAAACCCCGACGGCCGAGCGCATCGCGCTGGGACCCTGGGGGGCTGCACCCGACGTGTGCCCGGTGGGTTGTTGTCCCAACAACAAAGGCGAGCGCCCGGCCCTGTGCGGGACCGACAGCCCCGGTGAGTAGCGGACGCTGTTGCCTTCCAATCCGCGATGGGTGACGCTATCGGGATGGCATCCCAATCCGGCGAACCAAATCTCCTTGACCTAGTCAATCGGGCCGAAGCGGCTGCACTCGCAGCGGGAGAGATGCTGATGCGTCGGCCGCCGGAGTTGCAGGTCAGCTCCAAGTCGAGCGCCACCGACGTTGTCACGGATATGGATCGACGCAGCGAGCGGCTACTCGTTCAGATGCTGCTCGACGGACGACCAGACGATGGAGTCCTGGGCGAGGAAGGCGCCGACCGTGCCTCGGCGAATGGCGTGCGATGGGTGATCGATCCGATCGATGGAACCGTGAACTACCTTTACGACCTGCCGATTTGGGCGGTCAGCGTCGGAGTTGAGGTCGACGGAGTCGCGGTTGCCGGGGTAGTCCGCGTCCCCTCCCTTGGCGAGACCTACTTGGCCACCCGTGGCGGGGGAGCGATCTGCCGCACGGCCACCGGTGACCGCATATTGCAGGTCTCGAATCAGACTGAACTCACGATGGCGCTCATCGCAACGGGATTCGGCTACGAGGTCTCGAGGCGCCGAGCACAAGGGCGGGTGGTCGCGCAGCTGCTGCCGTCGGTCCGTGAGATTAGGCGGGCTGGCAGTGCGGCCGTCGACCTGTGCTGGCTGGCCGCTGGGCGGGTGGATGGCTTCTACGAGCGCGGGTTGCACGAATGGGACCACTGCGCTGCCGGGCTCATCGCCCAAGAGGCTGGCGCGATGGTTGGCGGTTTGCGGGGTGCAGCCGCGAGTGGCGAACTGCTTATGGCCGCGAACCCGACGCTGTTCCCCGCATTGCACGATCTGTTGGTCGATCTTGACGCCGACCGCGACTGACCGCGCGCAGACCGCAAGCGGACCGTCGGCAGACTGTCGTGCCTGGCCTACGTGAATCAGTCGAGTCGGCGCAGGTCCGCGTTGTACCAGTGAGTGTTGTGTACGTAGATGTCAGCGGCGTGCGCAAGTACCTCGGGATGCACCGAATCCGGCTTGATCTTGGCGGGTATCCCCAGGGCCATGGCCCCGGACGGGACTTCCATCCCGTTGGGAACGAGCGCTTGTGCCCCGACCAATGAACCGGTCCGGATCACCGCGTGGTGGAGCACGATGGACCCGGATCCCACCAGGCAGCCGTCCTCGATGACGCATCCTTCTAGGTGGACGTTGTGCCCGATTGTGCAGCCGTCGCCGATGATCGTGTCGAGCGTCGAGGTGCAATGCACGATAGTGCCGTCCTGGACGGAAGTCCGGGCACCCACTCGGATGCTGCCGTGATCGCCGCGGAGCACTGCGGTGGGCCAGACCGAGGATTCCGGTCCGACGGTGACATCGCCGATGATGACGGCATCGGGGTGGATGAAGGCTGCTGGATCGATATTCGGTGTACGGTCACCGAGTGCGTAGAGCGGCATGAGCACAGCAGATCACACCCCGGGGTGGACGTGCAGGGTCAGGTAGGGCACAATCCGGGGCGCGACAGGCCAAGCCGCTGGAAATGAAATGCCGGCCTTGGTTGTTAGCCGACCAACAGACCTTCACCGCGTGAACGCGCGAACCGAATAGCCCACATTGGGGGACCGAATGGCGACTGACTACGACGCGCCCCGCAAGACCGACGAAGAGCTTGCCGAGGACAGCCTCGAAGAACTCAAGGCCCGGCGCAATGACAAGGCCGCATCAGCAGTAGACGTTGACGAGACTGAACTGGCCGAGAACCTCGAACTCCCGGGTGCGGATCTGTCCGACGAGTCCCTGACCGTTCGAGTGCTGCCCAAGCAGGCGGACGAGTTCACCTGTTCGCGCTGCTTCCTCGTGCATCACCGCAGCCAGTTGGCCAAAGAGGTCGACGGCATGCCGGTGTGCACCGAGTGCATCTAACTCACAGGTAGGTCCAGTTCCCAGGTGCAGCTGGCTCGAAGCTAGGCCTGCTCCAGTTGAGCATCGGCTGAGCCGGTGACCGCGTCATCGTCGTCTGCGTACTCTGCGGCGACTCGATTGATGACGACTGTGATGGTCGCGGACACCATTGCGGTTGTAATCGCCCAGACGAGTACGCGAGTGATGGACACCTCGCGGTCGTCTGCGGTCGGCGGGGGATGACCCGTTCGTGAGGTGTAGACCGCTGCCATTCCTTTCCTGGCAGCCCAGGTCACGCCCATTGCTGCGAATGGGGCGATCGTGCGGGCATTGATGCTCATGTGGCCTCCGCTGGAGAATTGATTCGTGGTGCTGATGACCCTACCGAGCAACCTAGCGGGACGACGAATTTGTTCGGGTTGCGTCTTGTGCCTGCGTGATCGCGTGGCCGAGCTCTTGTGGGTTTCGCGTGCTCACCAGCCAGTACGGGTGTGGGTCGTCGTCGTCCAGAACTTCAATGGTCACGGCCGTGCGGGTAGTCAGACTGCGGCTCACCGCGAACGCCCTCGGGTCGGCATCGCGGCCCCGCGCCCGGTCCGCGGACGCAGCGTCGAGGGTGGCCACCAAACCCACATGTGCCCAGTCGATATGAGCGCGTCCGACCCTGAACTCTTCGTCTGTGACCTCGACCAGCGGTGCGGTGACGATGAGCAACCAGACGGCGATTCCGCCCAGCGCCACGGCCAGCGCAATACCCGCCAGATCTCCGAGTGCAAACGCGTAGGCGTAGGAAATGAGCGCAACCAGCCCAGCGCACACGATCCACAGCCAGATAGGTGCGCGCAGGCGCTCGCGGTAGCGGCGGGTTACGCGCTTTGAAGGGCGATCACCGGCAACGCTGGCTTCAGACATGTGACAAGCCTGACACGGCATTGTCCGTCGGACAGCGCTAGCCCCGGATCGTCCCGGGACTAGCCTTGCGCCATGGCTGCCGACGTTCCCCCGGTGCTCCCGGGGCTTCCCACGACACCCCCACCCGACGCCTTCCTGCCGGTGAGGCACCCAGAGGCTCCATCGCCTGGTGAGGTCATCACCAACCACTACCCACAGTGCTTTGGCTGTGGCGAAGCGCATCCCACCGGCCTCCACATGCGGGTCACCGTTGGCGAGGGGCTACGCGTCGGCGCGGAGTTCGAAGTCACCGAACATCATCAGGGTGCGCCAGGGTTGGCGCACGGTGGCCTGCTTGCAGCCGCGTTCGACGAGGCGCTCGGCTCGCTGAACTGGTTGCTTCGGGGTCCTGCTGTCACCGCGCGGTTGGAAACCGACTTCCGCAAACCCGTCCCAGTCGGGGCCTTGCTGCACATTGACGCTGAGATCGTCGGCCAATCTGGTCGCAAGATCTACACCCGGGCGGTCGGCCGGTTGGGCGGGGCCGACGGGCCGGTGGTGCTCACGGCCGCAGCCCTATTCGTCCAAGTTGGCCTCGAGCACTTCATCGAGAACGGTCGGCCGGAGGACGTCGCCCGGGTCAGGGATGAGCGCAACGCCGACGGCACTGGTCGCCTCTGGGAGATCAACCCATGACTGGGGCCTCGCGGCCGCAAGACGTCCAAGTGCTGCTGCTGCGCCTCGACCCCAATCTTCCGAGCCCTGCATACGCGCACCCCGGCGATGCGGGCGCTGATCTCTACAGCGCGGTGGACGTTGTACTCGAACCCGGGGAGCGTCAGTTGGTGCCAACCGGTGTCGCGATCGCGCTACCCGACGGATACGCGGCCTTTGTCCATCCGCGCAGTGGCCTGTCGGTTCGGCATGGGATCGGTATGGTCAATGCCCCGGGGACTATCGATGCCGCATTCCGTGGCGAGATCAAGGTCAATTTGATCAATCACGACCGGTCACAGTCGGTCAGTCTCAAGCGCGGCGATCGGATCGCCCAACTCGTCGTTCAGCAGGTCGCCCGCGCCCAGTTCGCCGACGTCGATCGGTTGCCAGGAACGCATCGCGGCGAAGGCGGATTCGGTTCCACCGGCTGAGTGGCTGCCTCGGCGTGACCACAGCGGGCATGAGCAGTAGCGTGGGCGTCGTGTTCAAAAAGAAGCGCGATAACAGCGATGCAGAGTCCAACGATCAGGTAGACAGCCAACTTGTCGATGGGGACTCCGTCGACGAAAACGATGTCGTTGAGGATGCTGCGACCATCGAGGTGAATCGGGCCGAGGGTCCCTACGACAGCTCGGAGGCGCCGGACGACGGGATGCAGCGGGTCGATTTTGGCGCCCTGCAGATCCCCGGCGTGGACGGCATGAGTGTGAACCTCGAGGTGGATGAGGAGAACCAGCAGATCGTTGCGATCACGGTTGTCCTCGGTGAAGCCGCAGTACAGCTGCAACCTTTTGCCGCCCCCCGTTCCAGTGGCTTCTGGTCCGAGGTCCGCGAGGAGCTCGGAAATGGCATCACCGAGTCCGGCGGCGAGGTTGAGGAAGCTGAGGGCAACTTCGGGATCGAATTGCGAGCAAACGTTCCTGCCGTCAACGAGCAGGGTGAAGAAGGATTCCAGCCAGTCAGATTCGTCGGTGTTGAGGGACCTAGGTGGCTACTGCGGGGGGTCATGCTCGGAGCCGCAGCAATGGATGCGCGCGCGGCGGAGGTTTTCGAGGACATCTTCCGCGGGTGCATTGTCACCCGCGGCGCCCAGCCCATGGCGCCCGGCGAAATGCTTGCGTTGACGATGCCGGAGGATGCCGTCAGCGACGATGACCTTGAGATGGTTGATGACGACGCCGAGGGCGAGGAACGTCCGTCCCTTGATCCATTCGAGCGCGGCCCGGAGATCACCGAAATCCGCTAACCGGCACTTCTGCCCCTCCATCACGGTATTGGCTTAGTTGGGATCGAAGCGCTTCGCATCGGCGTCCCGCCCGCTTGCGAAGATCATCGCGCAACCAGACCAGCCGCCGTGGACATGTGGGGTACGGGCCAAATAGCACGGGCGAATGCGGGCTTGGGTAACTACGCCAGACCCCCTTACGTCAAGCTGGCAGATGTGCCAATGCCGGAACCGCGTCCCGATGAGGCGGTCGTTGAGGTGAGCGCCGTCTCAGTGAATCGTGGGGAACTCGCATCGTTGCCAAACTTTTGGGACGTACGTATGGACGGCAGCACCATGTCCATGCCTATGGGGAGTATCCCTGGATATGAGCTTGCGGGAAGGGTGGTTGAGTGAGCCGCGGATGGAACCGGGCCGCCTCCAGGAACCCGGGTCGCTGGCTTCCCTGCCCGCGGCACCTGGGCGCAATACGCGACGGTGGCGACATCCTTGCTCGGTCGCCTCGATGACGACGTGAGCGATGAGCAGGCGGCGACTCTTCCAGTGGCAGGTCAAACCGCGTATCGAGCTTTGCAGCGTGGCGGCCTCCTCCTTGGCAAACGAGTCCTGATAACAGGGGCAGCGGGAGGGGTGGGAGTCTTCGCTATCCAACTCGCCAAGCTCACTGGAGCTCATGTCACCGGGGTAGCGCGAAGTAAGGAGCGGCGAGAAGCCATCGAAGCACTCGGCGCGGACGAGACGTTGGCGGAGCTGAAACCAGATGGACCGCGCGACTACGACCTCATCAT